>NZ_RXFZ02000069.1:0-5088 GCF_044714365.1 Spiroplasma sp. hy2 | reverse complement strand
AAWMATAAAATAAAAGATATTTTTGCTTTAATTTTTATAAAAAATCTTTACAAATTTAAAAAGCTTGATTTTACAGTTTATAAAGTGCTACACTTCATAGTACAATTTACAAACTAAATAAAAACTGGTATTACCAGTTTTTATTTTTTATAAAATAATTCAATCACTTTTTTTTGTTCAAGGTGCTTTTTTATTAATTAAATCATAATATAATTTACCTTCTAAATGTGCTTGTTCATGTTGAAAAACAATTGCTTCATAACTACGGGCAGTAATTGTTACTTGTTGTTGTTTTAAATAATCATAACCTTCAATAATAATTCGAAAACTACGAGGGACAAAACCTTCTTTATCACCATTAACGCTTAAACAACCTTCGCCTTCTTCTATACAAGCTATTTGTTCACTTTTTCCAATAATTTTAGGATTAATCATTGCATGTTCAATTATTTTTTTATCTCCTGTTTCGTCATCTGTCTCTTCAATTCGAATATAATACATTTTAAGATTATGTCCAATTTGAGGAGCGGCTAAACCAACAGCTGGTCTAATTGTATGACCACTATTTTTTTGCGGATCTTGGGAATATCTTACAAAATCAATTAATTTTTGCATTACAAGTTCATTTTCAGGTGCTAATGGTAAAGAGACATCAATTGATGGTTGTCGAATTGACGGTGTATCATCAAATACTAGTCAGTCTTTAGTTGGTATTTCATTTTGCAACACTAAAAATCACCTCTTAAAAAAATTATAACATATTCAGCAATTATTAAAGAAAATTCTAAAGTTTTAGTATAATAAAAAAAGAAAGAAAAGGGTTAAGAAGATGCGCGTAATTAGTGGAAAATATAAGGGTTATAAAATTAAAACATTAGATGGAATGAATACCCGGCCAATGACGGCACGTGTTAAAGAAGATACATTTAATATTTTAGATAATTATTTTATTTATGAAAATAAAATTGGATTAGATATTTTTGCTGGAAGTGGTCAATTAGGAATTGAAGGGTTATCACGGGGGTTACAACAATGTTATTTTAATGATTTGCGCCAAGGTGCCTCCAAAATTATTGAAACTAATTTAAATAACTTAAAAATAAATAATGCAAAAGTATTAAATTATGATTATAAAGTTTTATTAAATTGAATGATACAACAGAAAGTATTAATTGATATTTTATTTTTAGACCCACCTTTTAAGCAAATTGAGTATTATTATGATATTATTACTATAATATTAAATAACAATATTATCAATAACTATGGAATAATAGTTTGTGAATCAAATCAAATGTTGTCATTTGATCAATTTAATTTAGTTATGTTACGTTGTAAAACATATAAAAAAAAGTATTTGTATATATTAAGATTAGAAAAAGGAGAACGTTAATGTGCAGAAAGAGGGTTTTTTAATTATTTTTTCTGGCCCATCAGGAGTCGGGAAAGGGACAATATGCCAAGAACTTTTTAAATATGAAGAGTTGAATTTGGCTTATTCAGTTTCAATGACAACAAGAACAAAAAGGCAGGATGAAGTTGAAGGGGTAAATTATTTTTTTGTTGACCGACCAACATTTGAAGCTGCAATTAAAAATGATGAATTATTAGAATATGCTGATTTTGTCGGTAATTATTATGGTACGCCAAAATCATATTGTATTGAACAAATTAATAATGGAAAAAATGTTTTATTAGAAATTGAAGTACAAGGTGCAACACAAGTGTTACAGAAAGTAACTGATGCAGTTTCAATTTTTTTAATTCCACCAAGTTTAGAGGAATTAGAAAAACGAATTCGAGGCCGAAAAAGTGAACCCGAAGAAGTATTACAAGCACGATTAGCAAAAGCAGCTGATGAACTTCCATTGCAAAGTAATTATAATTATGTTGTGGTAAATAACACTGTAGAACAAGCAGTTGCAGAAATTAAAACAATTTTAGAACAAGAAATTGCTAATCGTTCGTAAGTTTAAAGGATTAAAAAATGCAAGCAAGAGAAATAGCATGAAATATCTTATGAAAAATTTTTGCAAAAAACAAGTTTAGTAATCATTTATTATCAAATATTGTAGAACAAAATGATGATTTTACTGACCAAGATAAAACTTTAATTTATCGAATTGTTTATGGTACTTTAAAAAATAAATTGTATTTAGAATATATTGCTAATCAATTTATTGAATCCAAAAAAACTAATCAAAAATTACAAGTTTTATTATGAATGAGTATTTATCAATTTCGTTTTTTAGATCGTATCCCTAATTATGCAATTGTTAATGAAGCTGTTAATATTAGTAAAAATCTAAATCCAAAGTATGCTGGTTTTATTAATGCTACGTTAAAAAAATTTTTTGTCAGTAAAGATGAGCTTTTTGAAATTAATATTGCTGATGAAACAAAAAAATTAAGTATTAAATATAGTTTTCCATCATCATTATATTTAATTCTTCGTAATGAATATAGTGAAGATATTGCTCAGCAAGTAATGGTTGATAGTTTAACAATTCCAAAACTTTCATTTCGCGTTAATACCCTAAAAATTAGTCGAGATGAATTATTAGCTCAATATTCAAATTATAATTTAACAAAAAGTTTAGTATCTTCTGTAGGTGTCATTGCCGATAAACCAATTGTTAATTCAGAAATGTTTAAAAAAGGTTTAATTTTTATTCAAGATGAAATGAGTATGCGCATTGCAGAAGTATTAAATCCGCAAGAAACTGATCGCGTGTTAGACATGTGCAGTGCACCGGGTGGTAAAACAACACATTTAAGTCAAATCATGAACAACAAAGGGATTATTGATGCATATGATATTAGTGAAAAGAAGATTAATTTAATTAAAATGAATGCTAGTCGATTAGGAATTACGAATATTTATCCACATTTATTAGATGCTAGAAAAATTAATCCTGAAATTCAATATGATAAAATTCTTTGTGATGCCCCCTGCAGTGGTTTAGGGGTAATTAAACGAAAACCAGAAATTAAATATCATACTTTGACTAATCAAGAATTAGCAAATTTAGTTGAGATTCAAGAACAATTATTAGATAAAGCTTATCAATTGTTAAAACCAGGTGGAATTTTGGTTTATTCTACTTGTACTTTTGGAGGATATGAAAATACTGTTCAAATCCGCAATTTTTTAGCAAAACATCCGGATTTAAAAATTATTGCAACAGAACAAATTTTTGGTTATGAAAATAATACTGATGGATTTTATTATTGTAAAATTAGAAAAAAAGATAAGTAATTATAAAAACTATGTAAAATATATATAAATAAAAGAAGAAAGGAACCACAATTATGAATACGAATGTTAAATTAATTGAAAATCTGTTAGAAGAGTACTTAAAGGCAAATAATTTAACAACACCAGTGATGGTTGAAAAACCACGTCAAGAAGGATTTGGCCATTTATCAACCAATTTGGCTTTGTTACTAGCAAAAAAATTAAAAAAGGCACCAAATAAAATTGCTGAAGAAGTTATTGCTTTTATTGAAAAAAATAATAAATCATATTTTAAAAAAATTGAAATTGCTGGTGCGGGATTTATTAATTTTACCTTAGCTGATGATCAGTTACATCAAGTTATTAATGAGGTTTTAAAACGAGAAGAAAAATATGGATATTCAGCTCCAAAGAATTTTACTTATAATTTAGAAATTGTTTCAGCTAATCCAACGGGATTTTTACATATTGGTCATGCTCGGAATGGTGCCATTGGTGATAGTGTTGCTCGCATTTTACGAGCAGCTGGTTATCATGTTCAAACTGAATATTATGTTAATGATGCTGGTAATCAAATAAATACTTTAGCAGTGACGGTTTTTGTTAGTTATTTAAATTTATTGGGTAAAAAAACCGAATTACCTCCTGATGCATATCTTGGCGATATGTATGCTGATGTTGCACAATATTTTGTTGACAATTATCAAGATAAATTTATTAATTTAACTTTTGATAAGGATTATAAAATTAGTGATCCAAAGGTACATGAAATGTTTCGCAAAAAATCAGTTGATTTATTTTTAGATATTATTAAAAAGCAATTAAAATTATTTCGAGTTGATATTGAATATTATTCTTCTGAAGCTGCAATGTACGAGGGAGGAAAAATTGATGCAACATTAGCCAAATATGCCAAATTGGGAAAAACTTATGAACAAGATGGTGCACTATGATTAAAAACAACCGACTTTGGTGATGATAAAGATCGTGTTTTAGTTAAATCAAATGGTGATTTAACTTATATTACTCCTGATTTAGCATCACATAATGAACGTTTAATGCGAAGCAAAGCAGATAAATTGGTTAATTTTTGAGGTGGTGATCATCACGGTTATATTGTACGAATGTTAGCGGGGTTACAGTTATTAGGGTATAAAAAAGACATTTTAGATATTGATATGATTCAAATGGTACGGTTAATTAAAGACGGTGCTGAATATAAAATGAGTAAACGAAAAGGGACAGCAGTTTGATTAATTGACTTAATTGAAGAAATTGGAGTTGACCCAATTCGTTATATGTTAGCTTCAAAAAGTGCTCAAAGTCATATGGACTTAGATATTGGTATTTTAAAAGAGCATTCTTCAAAAAACCCTGTTTATTATGCACAATATGCAACAGCGCGTTGTAATAGCGTGCTAAAACAAGCCAAAATGAGCAAAATTAATATTACGGATGTTAAAACCTTTGAATTATTAACGTCACAAAAAGAATTAGACCTTTTAAATGAGATTGATTTATTTAATCGTTGCATTGAAGGAGCAGCAAAATTACGTCAACCACATCTTGTCTGTGATTATGTGCAAAATGTTGCGCGGCAATTCCATTCATATTATAATGAATGAAAAGTTATTAATTTAGATAACTTAGAATTAACAAAACAGCGTTTAGTATTTATTAAAGTAATTTATCAAGTTTTATCAAATGCCTTTAATTTATTAGGGGTTAATGTTATTGAACAGATGCTTTAATTTTGTCGAAAACTCTTGATGAAATAAAAAAAATCATCAATATGACAATTTGAAAACTAATTTTGTGTAAGATTATGATTTTGCTTTAAATTTTTTAAW
>NZ_RXFZ02000068.1:0-5198 GCF_044714365.1 Spiroplasma sp. hy2 | reverse complement strand
ATTMTTAAAAAATTTAAAATTATTACAGAAAAATATCGTAATCATAGAAAACGATTTAGTTTAAGATTTAATTTAATTGCTTCAATTTATAATTTGCAATTATTATAATTAATTAAAATTATAATTTGCTATTAGTATCTTTTTAAAAATATTTACAATTATTTTAATAGGTTATGCAAGAAGTCTATTGTAAATTTCCGTGAATATTTTAATGTTGTTATTTTGACTGAAGATAATCGTGAATTAGATGCTAATGATGTCTTTTTAGAAGAAGGTAATTATTGATATTATATTAAAGTAACAAGTTTTGGAGCAAAATATTTTGAGGGAACAATATCAAATATTTTGATTGTTAAAAAATAGGAAAAAAATAATTTAATTGCCTAAATTTAGGGAAAATGTTAAAATGTTTACACAAATTAAAATAGGGTTAAATACTAAAGGGGGAACAGAATGTTTAAAAATAAGCCAACATATGGAAGTAAATTTCCAGATTTAGAGTTGCTTGATACTGAAGAAGAACGCCGAAAATATGAGGAGGAAGTTAAAGAATTATCTAAACAGGAGCAGAAACGTTTTAGTTATTTGTCACCAACTCAGCACAATGATTTTTCACAACGACGAATGTTTTGGGATAGTCCACTTGAACGAGTGGGGCGAAGTTTTATTATTTTTGGACAGTTAGTAGCAATTGTTTTAGCTTATTTTATTGGTCAAAAGGCAATTTTAGTTGCTTTAAGTAATTATCTTGATCCAAATATTAAAGTTTTTGCTAAAATTTATGTTAAAGACCTTTTAAGTTATGGGTTTTTATTTCTTAGTTTATTATTTAGTTTATTATATTTTATTCCGATGACAATGGTCCGAACTGCGGGTGCTATTTATGGATGAGGTATTGCTTATATTATGTTAGCAATTTTATATTTTTTATTTGTTGAAATTTTATGTGCAATTTTATTGATTCTAGGAAGTATTAAAGGAAATCCCACTGAACCAATTAATATTTGATTATTAGTTTTTATTGTTTTGGTTCTAACAATTACTTCTATTTGAATTGTTGGAGCATGCCTCTTAATTGTTAAATCAGATGATGTTAAACGAAGAATTAATTTAGAAGTTTAGGAGAAAAAAGAAAATGATGACACTTACAGAAAGATTAGAAGAATTAACCAAACAATTACAACAAAATGTTTATGAAAAAGAAGAAATTTTTAATTTAGCAATGTTAGCGATGCTAAGTGGTGAATCAATTTTTCTTTTAGGAAAACCCGGAATTGCTAAATCGTTAGTTTCACGTCGTTTAAAGCATGCTTTTAAAAATGGTACTATTTTTGAATATTTAATGAATCGTTTTTCAACACCAGAAGAAATTTTTGGACCAATTTCAATTGAAGATTTACAAAAAGGAGTGTATAAGCGCTTAATTGATAAATATTTACCAACGGCTGAAATTGTTTTTTTAGATGAAATTTGAAAAGCGGGACCATCAATTCAAAATACTTTATTAACAATTATTAATGAAAAGATTTTTCGTAATGCTGGAGTAGATATAAAAGTGCCAATGAAATTATTAATTTCAGCGTCAAATGAGTTGCCAGCAGAAGGACAAGGTCTTGAAGCGTTATATGACCGTTTTATTATTCGTTATATTGCACAAGGGTTAAAAGACGAAGAAAACTTTAATGATATGATTGCTGGAGTAACTGAATTAGATGTAAAAGTTGATGAAGCTTTACAAATTACACATGAAGAATATGATACATGACGAAAAGAAATTAATAAGATTAAAATAACACCAGTAACTTTTGATTTTATTTCTCGATTTCGAAAAGCAATGTATATTGCGACTGAAGGTGAATATTATATTTCAGATCGTCGTTGAAAGAAGATTGCTCATTTAATGAAAGCTTCAGCATTTTATAATGGTCGTGATACAGTTGATAAAGCTGATTGGTTAGTCATTCCATATTGTATTTGAGATGATGAACAACAAGAAGAAACATATAATGCTATTTTTAATGAATTTTATTTAGATGCTTTAACGTATGATGTTCGTGAAAAAAAGAATCATTTAAGCAAAGAATTAGAAGAATTATCAGCTCAGTATGAAGATATTCAAGAAGTTAATAGTCGCAAAAGTGAATATTTGGATGTTTTTGATAGAAAATTACAAGGAACATTTCACCGAATTTTTTGAAAAAATCAACAGTATCCAATTTGTTTTATTCGTGTTGAAGATTTTATTGATGCTCGTCATAATAAGACACAACCCACATTAATTGAATTATATTATGGTGAAGATTTAGATAATATGGCAGATGTTTTGCAAACAGAGATTAGTTATGTTAATGATAGTACTTTTAAAATTATTAAAACAAATGAAGAAATTAAAATTGAAATTAAGAATTCAAAAGTGGATAATAATTCAAAACTTGAAAAAAGAATTTTAGCTGTTGAACGAGAAATTGATAGTTTAACAACTGCTTTTCCGGATGAAAAAGAACGATTATTATCTTTAAATTTCCTCTTTTTTAAAGAACGTTTTATGTTGGCAGTTAATAATGCCTTTAGTGATAATAAAATAAATTTTAATGAAAATTGGTTAGAATTAGAACAATTTTCAAATTCAGAGCAAAAAAATAAATAATAGTAATTTTGAACAATTAACAAAAAATTAAATGAGTAAAACAAGGGAGGATTTAATGTGAATCCATATTTAGAGCAAAAAGCGGGAGTTCAACTAGCTAGTAAGTTAACAGCATTAAAAAATACGGATTTAGTTAATCCAAGGTTTGCTCTGATGAAAACAACGAATCGGTGATTAAGTGAAATGTTTGACCAAGCTGTTAATAATTTTTATGATCATCAAATTGAAAATGAAATTATGAAAATTAAGTTAGATTCAAATATCGAAAAAGAAATTTATTTATTTCATTGGATTAAAGTTAATGGTTATGATGGTTTAAAAAAGAATTATGCTTCAACACAAGATTTTTTATTTAAAGTTAATTCACCATTTTATGATCGGCTAAATTATTATCGTTATGAATTTAATAAAAAACAAAACAATAATCCAAATATGTTATTTCGTGATTTTATTGGAATTTGAGAATCTATTTTAATTAAAAGAATTAATGATTATCGTTTTGCAAAAATTGAAGAATTAAGAACAAAGTTTATGCAAGATTTATATAATAAAGTGGAAATTTATAATAAAGCTAATAGTTTATTAAAAACAGTATGAAACTTTTTTGGCAAAATATGAAATCCAGTAGAATTAAAAAAAGGTGTTAATATGTCAGTCATTGATAAATTTGCAAAATTTTTGGAAACTAATCCAGCAATTATGGAAATTGCAACATTATTAGGGCGTTTTCAAGGTGAAAGTAATTTAATTGAACAACGAATTTTAGAAGAAATTGTAATGGATTATGAATGAAAACCAATTGGTTCTTCACCAGAAGAAATTATTGGAGCAACTGAATCTAAAGATTTAGAACATATGTTTCCCGCCGAATTAGTTTTATTAAAAGATCCAGTTTTAAAATATATTTTTTATAAAAAATATATTGAGGGCAAATTAACAACATTTGAATTTTTATCACAAGATAAAGTTCCCAAAGAACAAATTAAATTACGAACAATTGAAACATATGTTCCTGAAGAAAAAGGGCCAATCATTTTATCAATTGATACCTCTTCTTCAATGCGAGGTAGTCCCGAACAAATTGACAAAGCTCTTGCTTTAGCAATTGCAAAAATTGCTTTAGCAGAGCATCGCCCTTGCTACATGATTAATTTTTCTAAAAGTTTAGATGTTTATAATTTATCTTCTTTAAAAGATTCACTACCAAAATTAATTGAATTTTTGTCAAAAAGTTTTGCTGGGGATACAGATGTTGAGCCAGCATTAGAACATACTTTAACAGTAATGGATAGTAATGAATATTTTAATGCTGATTTGTTATTAATTAGTGATTTTTTAACTTCTGATTTATCACCTGATTTAATAACAAAGATAAATTTATTAAAACAGCGTCGGAATCGCTTTCATGCTATTGTTATTGGGACAATGGGTGCAGAAAATGTAGAAACAATTTTTAATAATGCTTGAATTTATGACCCACGTGACCCATTTGCTTCAGAACGAATAATTGCTTCGTTAACAGGGCAAATTGTAAAGAAATATGATAAAGTTTCTAATGCAAAAGCAATTTTAGGACAAATGAGAACTGCAAAGGAGATTAGCAAAAATGTTAAGTAACAATACTTTTAATTATTTGTTAGAAAACCAAAAAAAATTAGATAAGCATATTTTAACAAAATTTAACTTAAATGATAATGAAACATTTGAGAAACGAATTTTGGCTTTTTTAGTTGAGTTAGCAGAATTTATTAATGAACAACGTGATTTTAAATATTGAAGTGTCAAACCGGCTTCAGCAAAAGATATCTTATTAGAAGAATATATTGATGGAATTCATTTTTTAATTAGTATTGGTAATAGTTTAACCGTTGACTTTAAAACATATCAATACCATAATGAATATTGTCAGGAAAATATTAATTTGATAAAACTTTATTTAGATTGTTTTGCAGTTGCAACAGAACTAATTAAAAATCAAACATCAGAAGTTTATTTTAAAGTTTTAAATCAGTATTTAATAATTGCTAAACAGTTAAAATTTACTGAAGATGATTTACTTACCGCTTATAATAAAAAAAATAAAATTAATTTTACTCGCCAAGAAAATAATTATTAAAAAAATTTTTTATAAAAATTATAAAACATTTTTTTAATCAGTATCAAGACTACTTTTCCGATTTTCTTTAAATTCTTCTAATGTTTTAATAAAAATTGCTGCTGTTGGACACACCATTTGTGCTTCCACTAACTCCTTATCATTATCAATGGTATTTGCAAAACCATCATCATCCATAAAAAATGTTTCAGTTTCATCAATCATAATACAGCTACCACAAGAAATACATAAGTCAGTATTTACATATGTTCTTTTTTTTGATATATCACGATTTGCCATATTTATCACTCCATTATTTATTTACTATAATAATAACAAAAATTTCTTTAATTTTGTCGAAAACTCTCTTTAATTTTGTCGAAAACTCTTGATATTTATAAAATATACCTAAAATTAGGTATATTTTTAATATATGGAGGTAAATAATTAATWAAA
>NZ_RXFZ02000067.1:0-5259 GCF_044714365.1 Spiroplasma sp. hy2 | reverse complement strand
TTAAAAAATTTAAAGCAAAATCATAATCTTACACAAAATTAGTTTTCAAATTGTCATATTGATGATTTTTTTTATTTCATCAAGAGTTTTCGACAAAATTAAAGTAATATTTTAAAACAGTATCAAACATTTTAGTATAGTATTGCTTACGATATGCTTGTAAATATGCTTGTTTTTCTAAGTCTTTGGTTTTAGTTAATAGAGATTGGGTTTTATTTTGGTCATTATCTGATTTATCACCAAAAGGACTAGAAAAATGACATGCTAAATATACTTGTTCAATAATTGATTTTTGGTCTTCGGTATATGTTTCTAAGGTTGGTGTACCTTGTGCTACTTGTAAAGATTGAGATAATTGACCATCTACGGCTGATTGACCTGATTGAATAAAAATATCATCAAAAGCATCTTGTAATACTTTTTTATTACCTTTGTTATAAGCGGTCATTAAATCATCATCTAATATCCCATATCAATGAGTACGATTTGCTCATCTTTCTTTTGATTTAATATTAAAACTATCTTCTAAATCAAATTGTAATTTATAACAATTTGCCATAGTTGGTCATGGATTTAAAGTGGTTGATGTTGATAAAAATAAAGGGTTAGGTTCATTAATCATTTCTCAAAAAGATACAACTCCTAATTTATTTTTAAATTCTTGTACTAAAATAGGTTTTACATCATCTTTTATTTGTGTACGGCTTTGTCCAACRATTACTTCATTAGACTTCTTGCATAACCTATTAAAATAATTGTAAATATTTTTAAAAAGATACTAATAGCAAATTATAATTTTAATTAATTATGTCTTTTATTTAAAAATTTAATATTTTCCTACAACGAAAAATGACTTTTTTATTTAAATTATTTAATTTTAAATACATCTTCTATGCTCTAATCATACTTTATCGAATTTTTCTTTTTTATGTTTCAAGTGATCTGTATTATGAAAGTTTTCCTCCTCCAATACTAATAAATATTTAAATTTCTCTTCAATAAAAACTAATTCTAAATTATCAAATTCTTCTTTTAATTCTACAAATTCTTGCTTTTCTTTATTAAGTTCTTCTTCCATTCCAAGTTTCTCTGCATCAAGTTTCTCTTGAATTTTTTCTTATTTATCAATAATTTTATTGTATTTAGAAGGATCAGCAGGGTCTCAATATCCATGGTCATATTCAGAATAGGAAGTAATTTTTACAGCTTGATTAGCATTTAAATTCCATAATAAATTATAATAATAATAACTAAAATAATCTCAAATTAAATATGCCAAAGAACTTATATCCGCATCAGTAATTGAATATCCCAAATACTCATTCTTATGAAAACTAGTAATTTGATTTTTTAATTCAATTAAAAATACTTCTTTTGGATTATCTTTAAATAATGAACTATTATTTTTCAAGTACTTTCCGTTATTGTTAATCACAATTCATCATTGTTTTTTTTTTCAATTTCGTTAATTAGTGAGAAAAAAATTAATTCTCCTGCATATTCTCTATTTTTTTTGTTTATTTCTAATTCTATTTTTTGAATTTTTTCTTCTAAACTTTTTATTTTTTCTAGTAAACTATTATATTTTTGCCTTATTTTAACTAATTCCAACTCATCTGTTTTATACTTTAATTCTGCTGTTTCTGCTTCTGTTTTGACCAAGTTTATTTTAAATTTTGATTCTAATTCTGTCTTATTTTTAAAACTTCTTCAAATTGTTCCTCTACAATTTCAAGTGCTTTTAATTTAGCCGCTTTATTTTCATCTTCTACTTGTGAATTTAATGTTTCACTGTTATTTTTTGGTACCTTTAGATTTTCATCTGCTTCTCTTGATGTTTGAACTTGCTCCTCTAAACTTGTTGATGATACTGTCTTTTCTTTTCTTAAAGAATTCGAAGAATTCGAGGCACTACTTGATTGCGGGCCTGATGGTCCAGACCCTCCTGATTCTTCAATTGGTTTTATTGGTGGAAATTCTCTTGGATTTGTTCTTCTTCCTGATGGTATTCTGCTTGATGTTCTTCTATGCGTTGGATTTCCAACTGATGCTTTTCTATTTGATGGACTTCCAACTGCTGTTCCTCCTTTTAATGAATGTATTACCTTTGGGACTGTTGCTGTCCTAGATGGAGTTATTTTTGGTGATTTTGATTCTAAGACCGATGGTTCTTCAATATTGTCACTATTTTTTTCTTCAATCTTTATTCTATTTCCGATTTGGAATCTTTCTATATTTTTCATTAGCATTATTGTTATTAAAATATATACAAATAATATTATTTCAACTAAAATACTTATTTTTTTACTAAATATTTTCCTTCCATAATTCATAAATTTTAAAAAATAAATTAATTTTCAAATTATTACCAAGATTGATTATTTGTATAATATTAACTATCTATATTAATTTTAAATATTTAATAACTTTTTATTTTTTCTATTTAGTTGTTATTATTTTAATAAGCTAATAATTAATATAATTATTTTTATATGCAAAATTGTATCATAATTAGGTAGTTTATCATATCTATTTCAACATTAAAAAATATGATAAAACTATCTTTTTGTAGTTTTAATACCTGTTAAATTTTTCTTAAAAATTAACATAATAAAATAATCATTTGGTCTAAAATTTAGATAAAAAATCTTGAATATTCTATCTAAATCTATTTAGGTTTGAAACTGACTTTGAAAAATTTTTAGTCTTGTCAGTTTCAGATAGTATATCTAAGCCTACAGATGCACTAATTTTTGATTTACCAAATTTATTTTATGCATATGAAATTAGTGCATAGACAGCTGGTTTTCTAATATTAGGAACTACCTAACTTTTATTCTATCTAATAAAAGAAAAAACTCTTCTTTTTTGAAGAGTTTTAAGGTTGATAAATTAAGTTTATTTTTAACATAAATGTACCATTAGCGAATTGGCCAGTTGATGTTTTAACCTTAATAATCAATTCTTGTTGTGGATTATTTTCTGTTGGGAAATTAAATTGTTCAATGAATTCTTCTGATTCTGTATCATAAGATAATAATTCTCATAAAATATTTGGCTGTTGTCCTTTTAAACTTGGATTTTTTATGATTCCATCATATAGGATTGCATTAACCATATTTTTTACTAATTCTTTTTTATCTGCTAATGTTCTTGGTAAACTACGAATAAAGATTGGCAACATTGAACTTGTTAAATCAAGATTAAACTTAATTGGGACAGTTAGGGTTAAATTTAATTTAAGAGTAACTTGACCTGTAAAAATAGCATTATTTTTAGATGAAAACTGCAACTCTAAAGGAATTTTATTATCACTACTACTTACATCATATTTATTAATCGCTTCATCTAGTTGTTGACAAATTAACTCAAAGTAGTTTCAATCCGTTTGAATTTTAGAAAGCCCAAAAGTTGGTTCATCTTCAACAATAAATATTGGATTTTTAATAATATCGCCTCAAATTTGATGAGCTAAATATGGCACTTGGTTGTCTGAACTACTTTGTTTTCTTGGCACAAATTGATAAGTTTTATAGGATAAATCAACTACGGGGTTTTCTTCAATTGGCTTATTAACCATTTTAATTTGACCGTGAACAGTAACTTTAAAATCACGAGCAGCAACCTCTTGTTTTCCAGAAATATTCATTACATAAGTTTCTCATTTTCCACTTTTTTTAGTTTCTTTTAAAGCATTACTTAGTCTGTCTAGGTCTTGAGGTTCAAAATTCACTAAATCACGTGATAAATGCGGATTCCATGCCTTATTATTAATCAGTTTATCTCATACTAAATCTAAAACTGAGTTTGTTGTGTGTTTATCATCTTCAGCCAATAAAATTGGGTCTAATGCTAATAACCCAGGATCAATTCCTTGATTAATTAATGTTAATGTGATTGCAATATTGCCTTTAAAAATTGGGTCAGTGTTAAGATTAAGTGCCTGCAAAGTAACTTTTTCTCTTCGCCCAATATTAGGTCAATTCTTATTAAATATTGATTGTCAACTTGTGGTGTCAAAATTAGTTAATGCTGGACCACCATTAATGTTTGCTTCACGCATTACTAATTTTCAAATTCAATCTTTATCAACATTTGGTCGTTCTTGTTGAGTTACAATAATTGAAATTGATAATTCTATTGTTGGTGGTAATTCAATTTGATCTTTAACAATGAATCCAACAACTCGCATATAATGATGAATGCTTTCATCAATTGGTGTTGCTAAAAAATTCAACTCTGTATTACCACCAATATTTGGTTCTGTTACAGTACTTCAATCAATTTGATAGTCATTATAATCACTTGAAACTTGCGAATCATCGTTAAACTGTTGTTTAACTTCTTTTCACACTAAGTCATATAACTTTGGTGGTTCTAAGTTATTCTGCTGTAATTTCAAATTAACCATAGCACGATAACTAATAATGCTTAATTTAATTGTAATTGTCCCACTAAAAAGACTTGTTGGCGTATTTGCTTTGCCATTATATTCAGCAAACATTGTTACAGGCAATGCTTTATTATAATCGTCTGGCAATTGAAAACCTGAGATATCATAAGTTTCTGCATCAATTGGCGTTTCTGGTTTAAAACTACCAACGGCCTTTTCTCAAATCTCATTATATAATTCCTCAACATTTTCATATTTTGTGACATCTCATATATTTTCTAAGTTAACAGTTTGACTAATATCCATTGACGACTTTTTAACTAAAGTAAAACGAACGGTAATTGAACCAATATATGGAATATCTTCATCGTGGCGAATTGTTAAAACAACATATCCAGTTTGTGGTGTATTAGCAGTAACCGGTTTTACCATATTTTTCGAATCAGTAATTTCAAAAAAATCTAAAAGTAAATCTTGAGAAAGCCTTCCTTCAATTTTTGTTTGATTAAAAATTGATTCTTCTACAGTCATATTATCATCAGTAACAATAACATTATTAGTTAAAGTGAATTCTGTTGAAATATTCTCTCTTCCAGCAATTTTTGATGGAGAAGGCGTTCCGCATGATATAACACTAGCTATCGGAGCACTTGTAGTCAGAAATGTTGTTAGGAGTGTTAAAATTTTACGCATGTAAATCCCTTTCTTTTCAAACATTAATACTTATTATCATTATACACATTTTCATCTTTTATACATAAATTCTTTAATTTTGTCGAAAACTCTTGATGAAATAAAAAAAATCATCAATATGACAATTTGAAAACTAATTTTGTGTAAGATTATGATTTTGCTTTAAATTTTAW
>NZ_RXFZ02000066.1:0-5263 GCF_044714365.1 Spiroplasma sp. hy2 | reverse complement strand
ATTTAACTAAATAATTTAAAATTTATAAAGTTTTATTTAAACTATTTTTTAGTGTACCAATTTTATAATTTTTATTTATATATTTATCATTTTTAATGATATTTTTTTATTTTAAATTATATATTTTATTATTTTTCCTTGTTTTGTTGGAATCTCCAAAATGTATGTGGTATACTACAAGTAACAATTAAAATTATTTATGACCAAAAAGCTAAAATTATTGTTGGTGCACAAATTTTTGTTTATAATAAAGCTAGTTTAAGAATCAATGCTTTAATCCCAATTATTTGAACAAAAACTAAAATTGGTGAAATTGAGTATTTAGATCTACCATATTCACCTCCTTTTGCAAAAAGTGTTGATGTATTAAACGTTGCTTTGACAAAAATTAATGAGTAATAAAAATTAAAGGAGATAATAATATTAAATGACAGTAAAAAATGCAATTAATTGACGAAAAACTATTAAAAAATATAATAGTGAAAAAGTAATTAATCAAAAAGATTTAACAGTAATACTTGAAGCAGGGCACTTAGCACCTTGTTCATTAGGAATTGAAGTAACTAATGTTGTTAGTATTACAAATCAAGAATTAAAAAAGAAATTTGCTGATGAAGCAGTGCTTGGCTGAAATCAAGAAAAAGTCAAAAATGCTAGTTGTATAATGCTTATTACGGGTACTAATCCATCTTATTTAGTTTCAACTGAATTTTTAACAAAACGCTTAGAACGAGTTATTAATCAAGCAGATGATTTAGAAAAGGCAATTAAAAAATATCAAACTTTTTTGCAACAAAAAGAACATCTTTCTGCATTTGTTTCAGAACAAGCTCATATTGTAACTAGTTTTATTACAATTCAAGCTGCTGATTTAAGAATAGGAACTACTATTATGGGTGGTTTTGATGCAAAAAAATGTGATGAGTTATTAGCAAAACATTGTACGTTTGATCAAGGAAAATATCATACAGTCTTAGCTTTAGCGTTAGGATACTATGATGAAGATGATGATAAAGCAACAATGCCACGTGTTAGAATTGATTTTAATGAATTTGCAAAGATTATTAAATAATCTTTGTTTTTTTTAAAATATGTGTTATCATTATTTACATGCAAATAATATGCAGTCATATTATTAAAAGTGAGGTGAGTTATATGGCAAGAGAAGGAATCCATCCAAAATATTTTGATACTAAAATTATGTGTACAACTTGTGGAACTGAGTACATAAGTGGTTCTACTAAAGGAGAAGAATTAAAAGTTGATACTTGTTCTTCATGCCATCCCTTCTATACAGGAAGTCAACAGTTTGCTAATGCAGCTGGACGTGTTGAACGATTTAAATCTAAATTTAATAAAAAAGAAGAGTTAGTAAAACAAACAGAAAAAGCATCAAAAGCACAAAAAGAACTTAACAAAAAAACAGCGAAACCAAAATCTGATGAACAAAAAGCAGAATAATTGGTAAACCTTTATCTTTTTAAGATAAAGGTTTTTTTGATATTTTGTAATGTAATTTTATTAAATTAGAAACATAATTCTTCAAAAATTAGCGGAAATATAAGTTTAACTTAACAATAACTATTTTTTATTATTTTTATTTGGGTATAATAAAATTAATTGGGAGCGTGGTATTTTAATGGGATTGAAAATTAATAATTTAAAGTATAAACGATATAAAAAAATTATTTTTAGTGATTTAAATTTTAGTGTTGATAGTCAAGAAATTTTGGGGACTCATTTTGAGAATAAGTTTTCACAATTATATTTTTTAAAATTGTTATTGGGAAAGAAAAAACCACGTAATGGAACAATTTATTTAAACAATAGAAATATCACAACTTTATTACCAAAAGAACGTAGAATTGGTTATGTATCACCCGCCCCATTAAGATTAGCTTTTTTACCAACAAAATTACGCTTGGCTTATCATATTTTAAAAACGCCAAAATTTTTACATGATAGTTCATTAAAATATAATAAAAATAAATATTTTTATAAAAATTTAGTTTTTATTGGTAATGATTTAAATAAACAAGATTTAATATTAAAAATAGATAAAATCATTAATGAATATTTTAATAATTCAATTCATATTAAAGAAGAATGAATTGAGACTTATTTAACTCAAATTAGTGAATTCCATAAAAAAGAAATTAGTAAAATTTTAGATGATGATAAAGATTCAATTTTTATTCAAAGTTTACATACTTATACTTACAAAAGAGAAGAAATTCCTGTATATAAAGGTTATCTTGCATTTTTACAAGCTTTATGAGATAAAATTTATTATATTTCTGACTTAGATTATTTGTGTGATTGTTATGAAATTGCTAAAAAAAGAAAACTTAAAGATAAAAGTTTTGGTTTTATTGGGGCAAAATTAGTTTGTGAAAAGTATTTAAAAATATTGCAGACTGAAATTACATATGAACGTTATCTTTTAATTAAAGCACGAAAAGCATTAAAAAAATATCGTCTTAATGTTATAAATATGGTTTTAAAAGATAGTAAACATAAGAGTGTTATTAAAGGAATTTTAAATAAAAGTAATTCCTCAAATATAATTACTTGAACAAAATTATCAGAAGATCAATGATTTAATTATAATCAAAAACAAGAACAATTAATTGCAAATTTATTACCAGATGAAGCAACAATTATTAAGGGAAAAGTTTTAGAATATTTTCATAAATATCATTTGGAATTATTAAATAATACATTAGAAACTCGTGAAAAAGATAATTCACTTGCTATTGAAGAAGCAAATGAAAAAGTTGTAACAGTTTATAATCAAGCTTTTGAAGAAGTTAAAAAATTAATGAGTAATTTAAATATTAAAATGAATTGATTTAAACTTACTAAAAATTTAAGTAGTTTTGATCATACTAAAATTAGATTGATTAATGCCATTTTAAGTAAGAAAGAATTAATTATTTTACATAATACTTTTGACAATTTAACTCATAATGAAGCAAATGAATTAAATGAAATTTTACTTAGTTTAAAAAACTATAATCCACAGTTAACTTTTTTAGTTTTAACAAAGAACATTGAGAATATTAAAAATTATGTTACACAATTATTATTTTTTGATAAGGATAATAATTACAAATTGATGTCAAAAAATCATGCTGAATTTTTACCTAATACAATTAATTTATATCAAATAATGTATAATAGTTCAGAAAATGTTTTTAGTATGAAATATTCTATAGCAGAAAATGTTTTAGAAAATGAAAAAATTAAGATTAAATTACCTAAAGGAACTAAATTAATTGATCAAAAAAAATATTATTTAGCAGTTAATCCAAACTTAATCTCATTCCAAAAGACAAAGGAATTTAACAAAGATTTACATTTATTATATAAAGGACATGTTAAGTCAATTAAAAAAGTCTTTAAATCAATTGTTTGCTTTTTTGAAGTTAATGATGAAGTTATTTTTAAAATTTTAGTGTCAGAAAAAGAACTAAATTTAAAAAAAACAACAACAATATATTTTGAAAAGAATGCATTATTAGTTTATGATAAAGTTAACAATAATTTAGTTGTTAACATATAAGCGAGGAAAACAAATGCAAGATTTAAAAGGAATTATTTTACAAAAAATTAAAGATTATAAGACAATTATTTGTTTACGTCATATTTCACCAGATGGTGATGCATATGGTTCAGCATTTGGATTAGCACAATTCATTAAAGATAATTTTCCAAATAAGAGGGTGTTAGTTGATGGTGCACCAAATGATTTTTTAGCCTTCTTAGCAACACCTGATCTTCTTCAAGCAGAAGATTATAAAGATGCATTAGTAATTGTGACTGATACAGCGAACATTGAACCAATTGATAGTAAATATTGGCAGAAAGCAAAAGAAGTTATTAAAATTGATCATCATCCTAATGTTACGCCATTTGGTGATATACAATGAATTGATGAAACTAAAATTGCAGTTTCAGAAATGATTGCTGAGTTAGTTTTAACATCAAAATTAATAGTAACACCAGAGGCAGCCAAATTAATTTTTACTGGAATTGTAACAGATTCAAATCGTTTTATGTATAGTAAAACTTGCCACAATACTTTTATGTTAGCAGGGCAATTAGTTGCGACAGGTTTTGATTTGCAATCAATTTATCAAAATTTATATGAAGAATCATGAGTTAATGTACGCTTTAAAAATTATTTGTTATCGCAAGTAGTTATTTATGATAAAGAAATTAGTTATGTTAAGATAACTGATGAAATGTTAAAAGAACATAATATGAGTTATGAGACTGTTAAACCATGGGTTAATATTATGAGTAATATTAAAGAATTTAAAATTTGAATGTGAGTAATTGAAAATAAAGCAGAGGGTTATATAAACCTTAGCATTCGTAGTAATACTTATATTATTAATAAAGTAGCAGAAAAGTACTATGGTGGTGGTCATCAGTTAGCAAGCGGTGCAAAAATTTATCAGTGAGAAGATTTAGAACGAGTTTTAAAAGACTTAAGTTTTGTAATTAAAAATAACATTAAATATATGGGAGGTTAAGAATGTATTTTTTAAATAGTAAAGCTCAAATAGGCTGAATAGAAGTTATCACTGGTTGTATGTTTTCTGGAAAAACCGAAGAGTTTATTCGCCGCTTAGTTCGCCTAGGTTATGCTAAATTTGAAATTCAAGTTTTTAAACCAACAATTGATAATCGTTATAGTGAAAACCAAGTTGTTAGTCATAGCAAAAAAGCAGTTGAAGCAATATCAGTTAAGAATTCTGAAGAGTTATTAACAAACCTTAAACCAACAACAAATGTTGTTGGGATTGATGAAGTCCAATTTTTTGATAATAATATTGTTAAACTTGCTGATTCTTTAGCAGATAAAGGAATTATTGTTATTGTTAATGGTTTAGATAAAGATTTTCGAGGTGAAGCCTTTATTAATGTTGAACAATTAATGACACGAGCAGAAGAGGTTAAGAAATTGCATGCAATTTGTGTTAGATGTGGAAATTTAGCAAATAGAACCCAACGTTTAATTAATGGGAAACCAGCTAATTATTATGATCCAATTGTTTTAATTGGTGAAAAGGATAAATATGAAGCTCGCTGTCGTCATTGCCATGAAGTAACATACTAATGTAGGGGGAAAAAATGTTAACAAAAAGCTTTAATTTTGTCGAAAACTCTTGATGAAATAAAAAAAATCATCAATATGACAATTTGAAAACTAATTTTGTGTAAGATTATGATTTTGCTTTATATTTTTTAAAYT
>NZ_RXFZ02000065.1:0-5359 GCF_044714365.1 Spiroplasma sp. hy2 | reverse complement strand
TTGATCAATTTCATTTAAACGTTTTTGTTTTTTAATTAAGTCTGCTTGTTGTTTTATTTTTTCATAAAATTCTAAAAATTGATCATCTGTTAAGCTATTTATTAATTATGTAATTATTTTTTTCATTAATTATTTACCTCCATATATTAAAAATATACCTAATTTTAGGTATATTTTATAAATATCAAGAGTTTTCGACAAAATTAAAGTTATATTTAGGTTTTTATTTTTTATGATAGAATAATAAAGTATTATTTATAGAGAAATAAAATGTGAAAAAGAGGAGAAAAAATGAGGGACGAAATTAAAAAAGAAGAAAAAGTAGATAATTCCGATATTTATAGCAATGAGGATAGTTTTGTAAATATTTATAAGTATGCGTTAAAAAAAGGAAATAGTCCATTTTATAAAACCTTTTTAATGGGTTTAGCCGCTGGTTTATTTATTGGATTTGGTTATATTGCTGCAATTACGGCAACAAAGGGAAATTGAGATAATATCCCAATTGGTTTAAAAAGTTTAGTATTTGGTCTTGTCTTTACTGTTGCAATTACAATAATTGTTTTTCTTGGGGGAGAAATGTTTACATCAAATTCTTTAGCATTAATTGTTGTTTTTAAAAAACAATTAAATGTTGGAAGATTTGTTAGTAATTTATTTATTGTTTTAAGTGGTAATTTCCTAGGTTGTTTAGTGATGGCTGGTTTAACAGCGTGAGGTGGTTTTTTAAATCATATGCCTGGTTCTGAAACTGATTTTTATAATAATGCGGTAATCTTAATTAATGGAAAATTAGAACACAAATGATGAGAAAACTTTGGGAGTGCCATTTTATGTAACTTTTTAGTTGCTGGTTCGATTTATGCTGCACATACAACTAAATCAGCCGTTGCTAAATTCTTTGTTGTAAATTTAATTATTATGGCTTTTGCAATTTCTGGATTTTCGCATGTAGTTGCTAATTCATATTTATGATTTTTACAACCATTTTTAAAAATTTTTGGAACAAGTGGTGGTTGAGCAGATTTTGGAAAATTTGCTTACAATGTTCAATTACCAACTTTAATTGGAAATTTCTTAAGTGGAGGAATTTTCTTACCATTTTTATATTATTTTATTTATCGAAAAGATGTAAAAGAAAAATTAACACTTTAATTGCTTTTGAAAAAAAGAAATGTTGTTACTTTAATAACATTTCTTTTTTAATTATTTTATTGTTTCAATGATATTATTAATTGGAAGATATTGATAATGGAGGGGAAAATGAGTAAAAATATTTATACAGTTAGTGAAATTAATTATTATTTAAAAACAATAATTGAACAAGAACCAAATTTAATTAATATTTCTCTACAAGGAGAAATTTCTAATATTACAAATCACTCTTCAGGACATGTTTATTTTACAATCAAAGATGATAAAGCCCAAATTCGGGCAATTATGTTTGCGTTTAATGCAAAAAACTTACAATTTAAATTAAAAGAAGGTTTAAAAATTATTGCAACAGGTTCTATTAAAGTATATGAGCCGCAAGGAACATATAGTTTACAAGTAGTTACTTTATCTTTACAAGGTGTTGGTACTTTGTTTTTAAAATATGAAGCCTTAAAACAAGAATTAAGTAAAAAAGGTTGGTTTGATCAATCTTTAAAAAAACCAATTCCACGTTTTCCAAATAATATTGGTGTAATAACAGCTCCAACTGGTGCTGCCATTTGTGATATTATTACTACAATTCATCGCCGTTTTCCCCAAGCAAACATTTATTTATTTCCAAGTTTAGTGCAAGGAAGTGACGCAAAACATGATATTCGAGCAAAAATTAAGGCAGCACAAGCATTTACTCCGCAGTTTGATACATTAATTGTTGGTCGTGGTGGGGGCAGTATTGAAGATTTATGAGCTTTTAATGAACTTGAAGTTGTTGAAGCAATTTATCAAACAACTATCCCAGTTATTTCAGCTGTTGGTCATGAAATTGATTTTACTTTAGCTGATTTTGTTAGTGATTTACGAGCACCGACACCAACGGCGGCGGCTGAATTAGCAACACCTGATCAGAAAGAATTAGTTAATTATTTGCAACAACAACGCCGTCATTTAATTAATCTTATTAAAGGCAAAGTTGATAAGATGCAAGATAAACTAAGCGAATTAAAAAATAGTTATGTTTTAACAAAACCCCAAGCATTATATACAGAATCTGAGCATTCTTATCAATTATTTTTAAAGCAGTTTAATGTTTTACAAGAAACATTCTTTATAGCAAATAAAAATATGATTCAAAATTATTATCAAAAATTAGTAAGAACAATTCAACAACAAATTTTAACAATTGAACATAATAAAAATAATTTAATAAGTAAATTAGACTTATTAAGTCCTTTAAAAACATTAACTCGTGGTTATAGTATTACTTACAATGAAAATAAAAATGTGATATCAGCAACCAATGATGTTCAGAATAATGATATAATAATGACACGTGTACAAGATGGAATTATTCAATCAATTGTACAAGCAATTAATAAGGATGGTGAAAAAAATGACAAATAATAAATCATTTGAACAAATTTTAGAACAATTAAAGCAAATTGTTAATGATTTAGAAAATAATCAATTGCCATTAGATCAAGCAATTGATGCTTTTGAAACGGGAATTAAATTAACAAAATTAGCGGAAACTAAATTACAAGATATTAAAGATAAAGTCACTAAAATTGTTAAGGATAATAACCCAACTGATTTTAAAGTTGATGAAGAATAATTTATTATGGCAGGGCAAATTTTTGAACGTAGTGGCTGAGTTAAAAAAAATAATATTAAAATTTGAAAAAAATTGCATGAGTTAAAATTAAGTCGGGTAATTTTAAAAGATTTTAAAACTTTTGATGAAAAAGATATTTTAATTAAAAATTTTGTTTATTTATTACGACTAAATAATTTAGATGAGCAAGAATATTTTGATAGTATTATTTTAATTAAAGTAGTTTTAATTTATTATCATATGCAATATATTCGTCATACCGGTGTAAAAAGTGAACAAGAACAAATTTTAAAAGTAATTAAGGAATTAAAAAGCAAAATTTTTGTTAATTACCTCGATGATAATTATGAGGAAATAATTTTTGCCAATAATGACATTACAAATTCAAAAATTAAGATGTATTATAATTTTAATTTACTTTATAATTTTATTGCTAATATTTTTTATCAACCTTTTGTTAACCTTCCAAATCATGAATTATATTTTAATTATGGTTATTATCTTGTTTTTTTAATTAATTTAACAGTAATGAGAAAGTTATTAAAGGATAGTAGTAATGTTGAAATTTATAAAATAAAATTAGATGTAACAGCTTACTGTCATTATTTGATTGGAAAAATTACACCATTATATTTCAATAATTTTGTTCAACAAATTAATTATTTTTTACAAAAGTATTAAGTGGGGTTAAAAGATGAAATTACAAGATTATCAGTATCATACTGATTTAAAAAATTTAAAAACAAAAGCTTTAATTGAATTAGCAGCGGATGTTCGTCGTCTTATTATTGAAACAGTTACCAAAAATGGGGGACATTTAGCTAGTAATTTAGGGGCAGTTGAATTAACAATTAGTTTATTAAAAACTTTTGACATTGACAATAATGATTTGATTATTTTTGATACTGGTCATCAAACTTATGCTTATAAAATTTTAACTGATCGTAAAGCACATTTTTCAACGATTCGCTTACCTGATGGCTTAGCGGCTTTTCAACATATTAACGAAAGTAAATATGATCATCTTTCTAATGGCCATGTGGGAACTGGTTTATCTACAGCAATTGCTTATAGTTATAATCAAAAATATAATAATATTATTTGTGTGATCGGGGATGCAGCATTTACTAATGGCTTGACTTTAGAAGCTTTAACTTATTTGGGAACAATTTCCAATAAAATTATTGTTATTTTAAATGATAATGGAATGAGTATTTCTAAAAATGTTAATATTTTACATACAATAGTTAGTAAAGTTCGAACTGGATGACTATATCGTAGTGCTAGTAAAGTTGCAAAAGTTTTACGTTATATTCCCCCATTAACATTATTATGATTAGGCCACCTATTAGTTGAAAAAATTATTCGTAGTTTTGCAATTCCAGGGTTATTTGCTGGTTTTAATTTAGATTATATTGGGACAGTGGATGGCCATAATTTTCGTAAATTAGCAAAAAGTCTTCGTCAAGCAAAAAAACGAAATGCAAGTGTTGTTCTGCACCTTAAAACAAAAAAAGGTTATGGTTATGGGTTAACCCAAGCAGAACAAGAGAAATATCATTCTTATAGTTTAACTGATAATAAACATAATGAATGAAGTTATTATGTTGCAAAAACATTGGAAAAAGTATTTCAAACAGCATCAGAAAAATTTTATTTTATTTCTGCTGCAATGCAAGCTTCAGTTCATTTAGAAGAATTTATGCTTCAAAATCCGCAATATTGTTTGGATGTTGGTTTAGCAGAGGAACACGCTGTGACCTTAGCTGCTGGTTTTGCTTTAGATCATCAAAAAGTAATTGTGAATATGTATGCTAGTTTTTTACAACGAACTTATGATCAAGTTTTACATGATGTTGTTCGTAATCATTTGCCAGTTGTTTTTTTAATTGACCGAGCTAGTTTAGCACTTGCAGATGGGGATAGTCACCATGGAATTTATGATATTGGGTTTTTAAATAGTATGGGTGATTTACCAATTATTAGTCAACCAGCAACTAGTGGTGAGTTTGATCAGTTATTAAAGTTAGCTTTAATTAATAAAAAAGATCCTTTTTTTATTCGTTATCCAAAAGGGGGAATTACGCAGCAAGTTTTGTCAGTAGCATTCTCAGTTGGACAGTGAGAATATGTTATTAAAAATCCTAAAGCGCGAATTTTATTAATCACATATGGGAATAATGTAATTAAAGCAAAAACAGTTATCACAAAATTAGAAACAAAAAAAATTAATGTTATTAATGCTCGCTTTATTAATCCAGTTGATAGAGAAATGATAAAACAAATTAACATGGAAAAATATCAACAAATTATTATTTTTGAAGAAGTTATCAAAGAAACTGGTTTATATGCGAAGATTATTGATTTATTAATTAATCATAATGCAACAATTTCACATTATGGTTATGAAAATGGTTTAATTAAAAAAGAGATGAATAATCTTGAAGAAATTTTAAGAAACTTAATTAATTAAGAAATATCCTTGTATTAGACTTCTTGCATAACCTAGTTATTTTAAAATTCCTATAAAATATATTTAAAATAGAAATTATAGGAATCTAAAATTATGAAATTTGATAAATTTGATTTTAT
>NZ_RXFZ02000064.1:0-5412 GCF_044714365.1 Spiroplasma sp. hy2 | reverse complement strand
CTTCAATTATTAAAACTTTTATATATTATAATATATCATCCAGTATCTCTTTCAATATATTTATTTGTTATTAATTTTCAATTGTCTTCATTAAATTTTACTTGTTGTAAATCTTTAATACTTTGTTGTATTTGTAATGATTTACCTTGAATTAAAGTACTCCGTAATTCATATTTTTTAAAATATGTATACATAAAATTTGTTAAATCTTTTAAAAAAAATTTTTTATCAACATTATAAAATCTATTTAAATTATATTGTTTAACACAGTTATCTCAATTTTTATATAACTCTAAAAATTTATCACTTGGTTTATCAAACACAACTCCAGTTGCATAACTGTCTTTTAAAAAATCTAGATATCAATTTTCATTATAAATTAATGACTTTGAAGTTTTTAAAATTGGGTTAACAAAATAATTTGTATCACTTCAATTTTCAAAAAAACTGCTGCGTAAAAACATTGTGTTAATAAAATCTTCTTCATTAATTTTAAAATTAGTACTACGCTTTTGTCTAACAATTTCATTTTTAACTTCACCTTTTTCTAAAAAAGAAAAGGCATTTAACTGAACAAACGAAACAAATAAAATTGGTAAAGTTAAAAATCAAACTAAAAATCTTTTCATTATTTTTCCACCTCCTAACTATATAATGTTTTTGAAATAATAAATCATAGAATATAAATTCCTGAAATAGTTTGCATAACTTCGTGTGAAAATAAAACCGCTAACTTACCAGCAACTTTTAAAAACCAATCATTAGAATTATATAAATTCATAATAATATTTGTTACACCTGATAATTGATTAATAAGTATCGTAATAAATCCAGTTCCAAATATTGCAACAGCAACAACAAACAAAATTAATTTAATCATTATTTATCACCTTGTTTTTCTTTTTTATTTTTAGAAAAATATTTATCATCAGGACCACGAATAGAACCTCTAATAGTACCACCATACAAATTGCTAACTTGATTTTTAACAAAAGAACCAAGTTGGTTATATTGTGTTGATGTTCCATGAATAGCATAAATTGATAAATCCACTACCATTATAAAAATTAAAACATAAAAAAGTGAAACACTTGTTAAAGGAATTTTAATTT
This sequence comes from Spiroplasma sp. hy2, assembly GCF_044714365.1. Lineage (NCBI taxonomy): Bacteria > Bacillati > Mycoplasmatota > Mollicutes > Entomoplasmatales > Spiroplasmataceae > Spiroplasma > Spiroplasma sp. hy2. Next base: position 4,300 of record NZ_RXFZ02000064.1, on the reverse strand, counting down.
CCATCATTAAATCAAAAACAATCATCGTTATTGTCACAACAAACGAAAATAATTTTTCTCATACATCGTTATTAACTTGTTCTGATAAAAAATTAATCATAATTATTTTTTTCCTTTCTAACAATTTTGTTTTTCTTTTTTAGGTTCTAAATTTTTTTTCAAAATATCAATATCAAATAAATCTAAGCGTTCTTTATTTGTTAATTTAAAAATATCAAATCAATAGAAATCTTCTTTATTTGTTATCTCATCATTTTTTAAATCACGAATAAAACTTAATCAATAACTATCATATTTATTTGCAACCTCTAATGGAATAATAATTTTAAAAAACCGAATCCCTAGGCCATCACTAGACTTATAACGAGTTCGTTTACCATCAGCCAATCGTTCAACTGATTTTTCTTTTCACGCTTGATAATCAGCGATATCTTGAAAAAATCCTAATGTTAAAATAAATGATTGATTAAAAATTGAAAACAATTTATTTTTACTTCGCTTAGGTTTTTTTAAACTCAATGGAATTAAAATCGCATTTGATAACTGTCGAATATTATTTCACAACATACCTTCTCGTTGTGCTGTAAACAATGCACGATGTTTAAGATGCCTTGCTCCAACAATTCACGGAATCTTACCAGCATGTTTTTCTTTTTCTTTATCTGGACTTGTTCCATCAAGATACAAAAAACTTTCATCAAACAAAATTAAACTATCATCTGGTGGAATTATTTTTTTTCTATCCTTAAAATCTAAATTATTAAAAGTTAAAATCCTAACGCCTTTTTCTTCAATAGGATAATTACTATAAATATTTTCTGTCAACAATTTCATAACTCGTGATAAATAAGTTAATAATAATGTCTTACCCATTCCTAACTTTCCAATAATAATTGATAACGGACAATCTCAAAGAAGATATATCAATGAAAAAATAGTTAACTGATATTTAATATTTTTTGATAATCAAAAACAAAAGTAAAAAAATTGTGCTGCAAATAAAAATCAATAAAATAATCCTTGATTAAATTTTAATGACAATAAAAAAATAATTACATAAACAAAATTGAAATATAATAAACTTAAATTTATATAACAAAAATTTTTCATCACAAGAATTAATTTTTTAATTTTCATTTATGTTTACTCCTTTAAAAAAATATTTATTATGCTTTTACAGTTTTGTCTCCCCATAAATTTAATTCCTAAAAATGTTATAATTACTTTGAAAAACATTTTTAAAACATTTTTAAATAGAAAGGAAAAAATAAATTATGATAAAATTTTTTTTAAATATGGATGACCAATAATAGAACTAATTGGTTTTATAATAAATCCATTTAAAAAACCATTTTTAATATTAGATTGTTTAATATGAATAAATAACAATATTTCTAATATAACAATTGATAATATAATCTAAATAATAATACTTGGTTCCATAACAGGATTAATAATAATTCCACTTTTAAAAAATATTATTTTTAAACTTATGAGGAGAAAAAACTATAAAAGCATTTAAAATAGTCGTCTGTAGCGCATCGAAATATTTTTAACAACATAAATATCAAATAATAGCAATTAATTCAATAGAAAATCAAATAATAAAAAGTCAAAATTTATCATCCCTCATTTTAAAATACCCTAATAAGCTTAAAAGTCATTCATAACATAAATCATGTTAAAAACACTATTACAATTCACACACCAATCATTAAAATAAAATAATTAGTTTGTGACAACGATAATAAAATAAAATTCTCTATCTTAACTTTATCTATAAACAAAAATACATTTACAAATAACTTCTGTAATTGTTCTCAATGTTGTCCTAGCATCGTGAACCAACCATTCTAAATATTCAAAATATTACTTTTAAAAATACACCAAAAAATAAAATTAGAAACATTACAAATGATATCATATATAAAAATTCGGGAGCATCATTACCAATAATATAAGTTATAAACTTAAACCAATAATCGTATAGGCTCATAATTTAATCCCCTTCTTAAAACATTTTTAACTCCCCCACCCTTATTTTTCAACGATAGGGGAGTTAAATTCTATGAATGAAATCTAAACAATTTAAGAATTTTATAAAACAATCATGTTAAAATTCCAAATGCTATTGGTAACATAATTACTCACGCTTCACCCATAAATGTCATCATCTCAGGCATAATTGAAAATAAACCATCTTTAATTTGTGCCATTGCTTTTCCAATACCTGAAAACATCGATGTAACACCACTAGACATAGTAGCAGGTGTTTCTACTAATAAATTCATTAGTTATCACCTTCCTTTGCTATTTCCTTTTTATCTTTTCTCATTTTTTTTATTTCCAGTATTCTACGATATATTGTTAAACCAATAGCAATAAAACTACCTATAACAATAACACTGAAAATAAAATATGACAATCAAGTCGCCATAATTTTTCTCTCCTATCTAATTTATACTCTTACAAACTAAATTAATTATTTTTCTTTTTTAATTTCAACAATATTATCAATATGTTCTAAAATACCTTTTACTTTTTCAAAACCATATTTTTTATATAAAGTTTTTAAAATATAAAAATCTTTAATATTCATAATACATCAATCTCCTTAAAAAAATAATTAATACATTTAATAATTAATAATAAGATAAATTGAATAAATACAACTTAAACTATTAATAATTAATCATAAATATTTTTATTAATATTATTTCTCTTTAAAATTTATCAAAATAAATCTAATAAAAAAATTAAATTTATAACTAATATTAATATTTACTGGAACTTCAAATTGTATTTATAACAATTTTAAATATTAAGAATTACTTATAAATTTAATTTTCATTAAATATTAATAACCTTAACAATTTTATTATACTAAAAAACTTTAAAAAAATCAATAAAAAAATACCAATTGAAGTTCCAGTAAAATTGGTATTTTTTTATTGATGTATGTTGTTGCATACTCATATATATTATAACAATTAATAAAATATATACAACTATATAAAAAATACCTTTAATTTAAAGGTATTTTAATATTAATTACTAGCAAATAAACAATAAACAAAACAAAAACAATTAATAAAATATCTCATAAATGCAACAACAAAATAAATTATTTATTTGCTATATTAATTATAAATCAAAAAAACTCGCTTCGCTCGTTTTTGCTTCGCAAAATAACATTGTTTTATTATACATTATTCAGATAAATAAAAAAGGCACGACATAAATGTCTCCGTGCACTTTTTTATTTCCCCTTTTATTTATTATTTTATTCCTTTCTTTAATTAAAATAATTTTTGTTAATAACTATGCAATTTTTAGTCATTTTATAATATAATATAATTAATTAGAAAAACTTAAATTTATAAGTAATTCTAATATTTAAAATTGTTATAAATACAATTTGAAGTTCCAGTAAATATTAATATAAATTATAAATTTAAGTTTTTATTTAAAAATTACAAAACTTAAAAAATAATATTTAGCGGATTGATTGTATAAATAACAATAATCCTTTTTTATTAATTAAAACTTTATATCTAAGTGAATAAACACTATAAAAAAGCCGGCCTAGGCAAGCGCATTATTAGGGCGTGAGAAAGTATGTAAATAGGCGTTGGTTATTGTAAAATAACTAAACGATAGTGGTAATAAGTGCAAGGTCAACATCGAACCACAATAAATATAGAGATGGACACTTTATAAATAAATTTGCGATAGATATTACTTCTTAGAAGTGACAGCGGTTTAAAAACCACAAAGTCAGCATTAGGCTTTTCAAAGTGCAAGTGAATTTATTTTAAAAACTGAACGTAGTCTTAGTTGACAGTGGATGAAAAGGTATAGCTATACGGTGTTTTCTGTCTAAATACAAAATAAATAACTATATTGAATTATTTAATTAATTCTCGTTTAATTAATTCTCGCTTTGACACTTTCACTTAAAGGTGAGTGCCGGCGAATAAAATCATTTATTATTATATTTCAATTTTGTTTTTATAAAATTGTTTGAAAGATAAAACACTTTCTTTTTATTTCTATCTCTTTTTTACAAATAAAAAAAATATTAATCATTCTTTTAAAAACAATTAATATTTTTACAATTAACAGAAAAATACATTAATGTATCATATTAAAATTATAACAAAAAATAAGATAAAATATATATAATCAAAGGAGTAAATTAACATGAAAAAAATATTATCGATTTTAGGAACAATATATTTATCTACTATAATATCAACCAATATTATTGCTTGTAATCCAACAAACGAAAACAAAAAAC
>NZ_RXFZ02000063.1:0-5489 GCF_044714365.1 Spiroplasma sp. hy2 | reverse complement strand
AATTAATAAATATATTACTTTTAATATATAATTATATTAAGTATTTAGTAAGTTTATATACTTATTAATAATCTTGCTTATGTTGCGGAACGACAAGCATTTTGGTACGCAAAGCACCCGAAACCTCGCACTCCCAACGTTGTTGATAGCACGGGGTTTCGGCTTAATGTTTGTGTTCCGCAGTGGTAGTTTTTTATTGGTTGTATTTGTTGCAACAAATACAACCAATAAAAAACTACCTAGTTCCTTTTTCTTTTTGCCCGCGCCCTTAAAAGAAAAAAACGAACCGAAAAAAGAAAAAACCCCACCCTGTTGGTATGACAAAAGTGGTTGGTAAGGAGGTGATATTATGGGTGAGTTAGAAAAAATATTGATTATGATAAATCGTTGAGGATATTTGAATTTAGAACAAACAGCTTTGCTACTAAATAAAAATATTAAAACAATTCAATTGCAAAAAGAACAATTAGTAAAATTAAAAATGTTGAATGTGGACACGCTACCGAAGAAAAACTATTATACTTTAACTAGTAAAGCACAAAGTCATTTAGGACGAGTTCATAAAAAAAGTATTAAAGTCAATTACTATGAATTACAGCACCAAGATATGTTAATCAAATGACTTGTCGCACAGAATGATATTGAGCATTATCAAACCGAGCGAGAGTTAAAAATGGAAAACGCAAATTTGAATGTTTATCCTGATTTAATTATCACCAAAAATGATGATAGCGAAATCTATGTTGAATTTGAACGCACTCGCAAGTCACCCGACCGGTTTAGAACGAAATTAATTAACTTGCGAGAGTGACTTATTGCGGGTGGTAAAATTCACTGAATTACCCCCACTCAGACGCTCGCTCACTGAATTGAAAAACAAATCAATATTATTGGTGCTTATCCGTCGCAACATACTTACGAAATTTGAAATAAAGCATAATAAAAACAGCATGTGCTGTTTTTATTAAACATAAATAAATTTATATATTTATTTTATTAAATTTTTTGTGGTGCTATTCATTCTAAAGTACCATCTTTTGTATTTATGTTATTTTTTTCTTTTAGTTCTTTTAATTCTTCGGGTGTATATTCTACTATTTTATTACAAGCAACTAAACTTGTTGTACTTGTTCCGATTAAAGTGATTACACCTAAAATACTTAATATTTTTTTCATATTTATCCTTTTTACTTTTTGTATATTGTAAACCAAATGCAAAACTTTTATATGGCGTTTTGTAAATACAAACGGCAAATTTATATCTTGTTGAGTTAATGAAAATTTAATTATGAAATACCGCACTTTTTAATATGTATATTGTAAACCAAATGCAACACTTTATGAAAAATAAAGTGTTGCATTTGGTTTACAATATACATATTAAAAAGTGCGGTATTTCATAATTAAATTTGACATTTTTTCTATAACCCTTCTTATCACAAAAATTTATATAATAAAATTGATTATAGGTTGTTTATATCAACCTATTTAAATTATAAAACTATAATAAAGTTTTGTCAATTAATATCTTAGAGTGCTAAAATATTTTTAAATAAAAATATAGGGGTGATATGTGATGTTTGACTTAAATTGAAATGATTTATGTTTATGTATTAAATTAAAATATTATTACATAGAAAATAATACAAAAATTAAACCTTGATTTCTTGGCCATAAAAATCAAATTACAGAAAAACAAAAAACATATATTAAAAATTTGTTTTATCAGTATTATGTTCCGTGTTCGGAACGACAATTTGAATATTTTGAAAATAAACTAAATGAATTAAATACTCGCAATTCTAGTGAAATTATTAACGGTTTACTACAAAAATATAGGCAATTGATTAGTATTCTTGTAAAATATTTAGAGCAATTTAAACCGAATAATTTAACATAGTACACTACACATAAAACCCTTATTTTTGGACTTGTCAAGAAAAATGGATAATAAAAAAGAACTTTATGAATGAAGTCTGTACTCAACAGGGCTCATTCCTTTTAATTTTGTTAAAGGACGATAATTATTATAAAAATTTACATAATTATGTGTAACTTTCATTAAAATTTCTTTTGTTCTGTTGCTTTTAGGAATTAAATTTAAACATTCATATTTATAAGATTTAAATCATGTTTCACAATAACCATTATCAGGAGGATTACCTTTCCGAGACATTGACATTCACATGTTTAATTGACCAGTTAAAATATTTCATTCTTGTTTAATATACTGAATACCATGATCACTATGAATTATTACATTTTTAGGTTTATTTCTTTTAATTCAAGCGTTTGTAAGACTTTGAAAAACAAAACCATTGCTAAAATTAGATGAAATATCTCAATCAATAATTTCACCATTATGAATATCACGTATTATTGTTGAATAAAATGGTTTATTACTAGTAAGTAAATATGTTATATCAGTAACTCAAACTTGATTAATCTCAGTGGTATAAAAATTACGTTTAAGTTTCCCATCTTTATTAGTTTTTAATAATAAATTTGCTGTTTTACTATCTTCAGTAGATTCAGGATATTTGAATTTAGTTTTCTTATTAATTACCGATTTAATTCCTAAATTTTTCATATATCGATAAACAATGTGCTCTGCCAGATTTAGATTTCACATTTTATTTATTAATTTTGTTAGTAAACGATAACCATATTTTTGCTTATAAAATAAATATGTTAACTTAATAATTCATGCTAAAGTCTTATCTCATTTGTTAAATTTAGAATAACCTAATTTAATTCAATTATAAAATCCGGAATAGCTTATTTCTAAAATTTTGCACATTCATTTGACATTATATTTGCGTCGTAAATCACAAATAATTCTAAATTTCTTCTTTTTCGATAAGACAACAAACTTTTTTATGTCTTTTGATAAATTAATATATTCAATTAATTTTTATCGTGACATTAAATTTATATCAACATTTTTTTCTCTTCTTGGTTTATATTTATGTATTGTTGCTTGTTTGCCGTTTCCCCATTCTAAACCATATTCCCCATGTTTTTTAAATTCACTTCGTCATCGAATAATTGTAGTATAGTTAATATTAAATTTTTTGATTGTTTTATTAATTCCATATTTATTTGAATATTTAATTGCTTTAATTTTTTCTTCTTTACTTCATTGTCTAGCCATAAAAAATAAACATCTCCTTTAAAATAATTTAACAAATAATAACTCATTTTGAGTTCTTTTTTTGTGTCTATTTTATTATAGATGTTCATTTATAAGGGTTTTTTGTTGCTTGTTTTGTTATTGTCGTTTGTGGCGCATCGAACGTTATTTTCGCGGGAAAATGGTAATAAAATTAATATATATTAATTTTTAATTTATAACATTTATAATATAAATGAAATTTATGTTATAAATTAAAAAAAATCAATATATATATTGACTTTTTAAATACTTGTGTTATAAATGTTATACATAACATTTATGTTATAAATAAAATGAAGAGGTGAAAAAATGCCGCAAGTAAAAAAAATCAAAAATAATTTATTAGAAGATGAAAATATTACAAAAAGTGATATTGGAAATTTTGTTTCATTTAAAGGAACTAAAATTAAAAAAAATATTAATTATCAAAATATTTTGCCTCCGATGACTTGTGATGTTGAATTAGTTCAAAAATTTAGAAATTTAGCAAAAAAGAAACAGTGAACGAATACAACCCTTATGAATAATATTTTAAGAAATTATTTTGATAGATTGGAGAATAGTAAAAATGAAGATGATTAGTTTTTGTAATAAAAAAGGTGGAGTCGGCAAAACAACCCTTTGCAAAAACGTTGCCTATAAGTTTGCACTTGATGGGGCAAAGGTGTTGTTGATTGACCTTGATCCGCAAGCGACCCTAACATTACAGTCAGCGAAAAAAAATATAGAAAATAATAATTCCATAGTTGATTTAATTAGTAGTAAAAATGCATCTAAATTTATTAAAATTAACAATATAATAATTAAATCAAAATATAAAAATATTGATATTATAATGGGCAATGAAAGTTTATCAACTGTTTCGGCTTTATTAAATACTGTTTATTCAGAAAAAGAAAAATATTTATTATCTGATATGATTTATCAATCAAACGAAGATATATTTAATGGTTATGATTATGTGTTGATTGACTATCCACCAACAATAAATGAATTATCTGTAAGTTTTTTAATGTTATCTGATTTAATAATTGTACCCATAAATGACGGAATAAACAGTGTTAAAGGAGTATTAGATTTAAAAAATACTTTAAATAATTTTTGTAGATTAATAAATAAAAATGTACCATTAATAAATATTATTTTTAATCAAGTAAAAGATAATAATAATTTATTGGATATTAAAAGTGTACTAAAAGAAAATAATTTAGATACAAATTTATCAAGAACAATGATTGTATATTCTGATACATATAAAACTATTGAAAATTAATTTAATAGCATTTGGGAAAATCCATATTATTGACGACAGAAACAAGCCTATGAAGAACTAATCAAGCAAATCAAATAAAGGAGAAAAAATTAAGATATGTTATTAACAGAGATAACAAAATTCCAAGCAATTTGAGATAAAATAATTTCCGTTGGAATGCCTTCAACAATTGGAATCATTGTTATAATTATAGTAATTTTAATAATAAAATATATTAAAATTAAACGTATTATTTATACTTTTATTTTTTTAGGAATAATAGTTTTAATTTGTCTTGCGATTTGATATTTCAAAGATGACATTATAGGAATATTACCAAATCAAATAAAATAAAAACGTTGGTAGTATAATTATATTGTAAATTATAACTTTGTGTTATAATTTGCTTACCAAGATATTTATATCTTTGGTATTAGTTAAATTCCTATGCTACTAAATATCAACTAATAAAATATCAACCTTTACATTTTTATCTCATCTTAGCAAAATAAAAAAACTATAAACAATATTGTTTATAGTGATATAATATTTATGTAATTAAATATTTTTAATAAAATTAGTGATAGTAATTTATCGGAAAATAAATTACTATCGTGGAAACACTAGTTAACACCTAGCGTTTCCACAGACAATTTTAACATATTTTACTGGGGTATTTTGTTTATTATACGATTGTGAAATATGTTAGAAATTGCTTGTGGGAATAGTGCGGTGGTGCTATTCTCTTTTTTTTATTAAAAAGAGAATTCAGAAAGGAAATAACGAAATGAAAAAGTTACTAAGTATATTAACCATAACTACGCTAACAGCAAGCGTTCCTGCTCCATTGCTTGCCAACACAGTACAAACCCGTGTCAAACGCGATGTTAGTCCTTTGTCATCTAATTCAAACAACGCCTACCTACCAATAAATAAAATAAACGGAGTTAATGATAAAGTTCAATCAATTTCAGTTGACAGTAAAAACAATGTCTATTTTGGTACAAACAATGGTCTTTATGTGTTGAAACAAGGGGAAACCACACCAACCAAAATAADTKK
>NZ_RXFZ02000062.1:0-5496 GCF_044714365.1 Spiroplasma sp. hy2 | reverse complement strand
TAAAATTTTTAAATAAAAGACATAATTAATTAAAATTATAATTTGCTATTAGTATCTTTTTAAAAATATTTACAATTATTTTAATAGGTTATGCAAGAAGTCTATTATCTTTTCCATACTTAGAGTTACTAAGGACCACAAAATAAAATAATGTTTCTTTTCAATAAAAAATTAACCTCTTTCTGAGTTGATTTGTTGCATTTCACTTACACGGTGCCTTTAAAAAATCATTTTTCAAAGGTTCATTATTTTGTGTGATATCTTGATTATTACTTTTGATTTTTTTTATTTTGTTCACTAACTTCAAATGTTTTCTCATCATCAGAATCATCAGTTGTTGGATTAAAAAAATGTTTATTTAAATTATTAATTATTTTCATCTTATTATTCTACTTTCTTATTTGTAAATAACTGCTTACAATAATTTTTTAGTTGATGAATAAGCCTTAAGAAAATTATAACACCTTTTCAATTGCTGCTAATAAATATTTTTTTAATTTTGTTTGTGTTTCATATGTATTTTGTAAAGTATTTGTAAAATTTTGTGCGAAAATTGGGGCATGATTATCAATTCCACTTTTGTAAGCATATTGTAATATTTTTACTATCTTATCAAACAAAGTATCTTTGCGATGATCATCAGTTGTATTATGTAAAAAATCAACTAAATCTTGTTTAACTCATTTTGTTGTTTCAATCCCTGTTCAACTTGGATGGTCAAGAGAAGTTTGGTCAGTATTAATTCAACAATTACTTGTTTGTTTTGTCTCATCTCATATATTATTTTGTGCATCATACCCACATTGTGCTGAATAAATATTTTTTAATGCATCAAAAGTTGAAGTGGCAATTTGTTTTAAAGCACTAGTCACAACATAATTTTCGCCATAAATTTTAGATTGTTCGGTATCAACACCAACTATCTTAGCATTGACTTTAATTTGATTAATTGTATCTTGAACTTGTGCACCAGCAACCGGAAAAATAATACGAGCGCCACGAGCTAATAATTCATCACTAATAATTTTTCCATCACCAGCTTGAAATGATTGTGAAAATCATGATTCATTCTGTTTTAAAACATTTTGCACTTTAACAATTGATTGTAAAGTTGTTATTTCTGGATTAATATTTTGGACTTGGTTTAATATATCATGTTTTATATTATTTCATTTACTATTTACTGAAGAATTAATAATAGTATTAAATAAATCAATTCCAACTAAAAAACCTCATATATAATTTGAAACAGCAACTGGATTATCCATCCCACCATAACTACCAACTTTTAAGTGTCCATTATATTCGTTTTGGTGCGCATTTAAATAAATGCTTGTTGCTAAACTCGCATAAAAACCAGAAGCTTCAGCTTGATAAGTAATTCCAATAATATTTTTTGCTAATGGTGTCTTCTGGTCAATATTAAGATGAATGTTCTGACTACTTCCATCAATATAAATAATATTATCAACTAAACCCGCTGCTCAACCAATGGTATTACCATGGTTGAAACCAGGTAAAACTAGTGTTTTTGCTCCTGCAATTGAAGATGTAATATAAGCATTTTTATAATCACCAGGCGTTTGACTAACTGATTCAAAGTAACTTGCTCGTCAGTTTGAACTTTTTCAATTTTGTGGTGGAACAATTTGATTTTTTTGTGCAAAAACATATTTACTTGCTCCCTCTCATGCGGATTGATTAAAAGCAAGATCATTTACAGTTCCCCCATCAGTAATAACCCAAATACTATTATCAAAATTATACTTCTTTACACAAGCAAAAACACTGCTCACTGAAGTACCAATGATACTTATCATCATCAAACTTTGTAAAATTCGTTTCATATTTTTTGCTCCTTTTTTACTTAATGTTTGTAAAAACAAAAAGATCAACCTGGTTTTTCATTAAAATGAGTGGTTAATGTTTAAAAAGCAAAAGCATTAACCTATAGCGTCTTTTTCCAATGGTAAGACATAGAAACACTAGACCATATTACTAGTATATACAGGTATATCATTTATTTTTATACTTATATCATAACTTCTTTTTTATCAAAAAGCAATTAAAATAAAAAAACAACCCGGGTGAGATTGTTTTTTAGGGTATCCATGAAGTATAAGATAATATAATACAAAGTATGGTCATATTGATAGGGCTAAACTTGTGCTGTTTATTATTAATTTAATAAAAGTACAATTCTTATACTTCCCTAGACATTTATTATTATATAGTTCAAAAAATAAAATTCAATAAGATTTAAATAACTTTTTAGATTTTTTTAAATTTGTTGTACTTTATTCTACAATTTACATTTTAGAACAAAATTGAAATAAAATTAAAACAAAACAGCGTAAATAATGAAAAACTAATTTTAGTCTTGTATTTCTTTGCATTTAGTCGTATGATTATTTTGAAATTATTTTAAAGGATTTAGGTAACAATTTTGTAATAAATTAAAGTACTGGGTTGTTTATTAGTGGAATTTTAATCCCCTACTGGTGTTTAGAATTTCCCCCACCATTTACAATAACATACCAAAAAGATTAAAAAGATAAGGACGTGCAAAAAATGAATAAACGAAATAATACACGAAAAGTAATGGTTGGTAATGTTCAAATTGGCGGACAAAATAAAGTTGTTATTCAATCAATGACTAACACAAAAACACACGATGTTGAAGCTACTTTAACGCAAATCAAGCAACTATATCAAGAAGGTTGTGAAATTGTTCGAATTGCTGTTTTAGGAAAAGATGATGCTGCTGTTTTAAAAACAATTGTTGAACGTTCTCCTTGTCCATTAGTTGCAGACATCCATTTTAATTATGAATTTGCTTTAATTGCTGCTGATGCTGGTATTAGTAAAATTAGAATTAACCCAGGAAACATTGGGAGTATTGAAAATACAAAAAAAGTTGTCGAAAAATGTCTTGAAAAAAAGATTCCAATCCGAATTGGGGTTAATTCTGGTAGTTTGCCATTAGATCTTGTCAATAAATATGGTTGAACTCCTAAAGCAATGATTGAAAGTGCTCGTCGTCATATTGAAATTTTAGAACATCTTGGTTTTTATGATATTATTTTATCTTTAAAAGCAACCGAACCATTAATGGCAATTGAAGCTTATACCTTAGCTAGTCAAGAATGAAATTATCCCCTTCATCTAGGGATTACTGAAGCTGGTAGTCATAATACCGGAACAATTAAATCATGTAGTGGTTTGTCACCGCTTCTTTTTAATGGTATTGGTGATACGATCCGAATTAGTTTATCAACTGATCCAATAGCGGAGGTGGAAGTTGCTAAACGAATGTTAAATTCATTAGGACTTTATGATAACATTGTTGATGTAATTGCTTGCCCAACATGTGGTCGTTTAGAATATGACCTTTTCCCCGTTGTAAAAGAATTAGAAGAATATACAAAAGATTTAAAAATTCCATTAAAAATTGCCATTTTAGGTTGTGTTGTTAATGGTCCAGGAGAAGCTAAACAAGCTGATTTAGGAATTGCTGGTGGTAAAAATGGTGGAATTATTTTTAAAAAAGGTAAAATTTATAAATCATGTAAACAAGAAGATCTTGTTCCAGAATTAAAACTATTAATTGATGAATATTATCAAGAATGACAACAAAAAAAAAAAAAAAAACATTCAACAATAATAAAACCTTTTATGATAAAATAAAAATTGGAAAGAAAATAGAGGTAAATGATATGAATATGTGTTGTCCCGCAAAAAATCATGATTGTTTTTCGTGTCGTACTTGTAGTAAACCAAAAGTTGGTTGTCGTTCTTGCTTAATTTGTATTTCTTGTACAGATTGTGTTAATAAAAAATGTGAGTGTTGTAAAAATAAACGTTAAAAAACTAGGTAATTACCTAGTTTTTTTAATTCGAAATTAAGTGACTATATGGAAACTCATTTAGCAAAAAATCAAACCAGCCTGGATTTGGATTGATATAGGGATAAATTCGTTCAAATTGCTCCAATGCACTATCAAAGTCATCATGATTAATGTATCCTTTTGCTACTAAATTCATAAAAACAATTGATGCACTACGGTTAATTCCTCAAACACAATGAACATAAATTTTTTTATTTTTAATATTATTATCAATAATCTTTAATGCTTGAATTACAATATTACGATCTAATTCTTGTAATGTTGGATAATCCTTAAAATTAAAATAAACATGTTTGTCATCAATTCAAAGATATTCTTGATTATCATTTTTAATATTATATTTTTGAATTTGTTCGCGATAAATTTCTTCAGCACAACTAATTACTAACGCAGCATCTTGTGGAACACTATGACGATCACCAAGATACAAATTATCGATAATTTTCTTTGCGGACATTTTTATTCTCCTAAATCTATTTTTATTTTACCATTTTGTTGAAATGGGTCAGTAAAATGTTTTGCCTTAATCATCGCAATTTCATCCTTATAAGGAGCAAATGCATGATTCTTTTCTCCTACATATGGTGTCTCTAAAATCTTAATCATCCCATCTAATTTAGGATGATAAATTATTTTTAAAAGAGTTTCAAATCCCAAGTAACCATAACCAATGTTTTCGTGCCGATCTTTATGGGCATTTAAAGGATTTTTACTGTCATTAATATGTAAACATAATAACCGGTTTAAACCAATTAATTGCTCAAATTCTATAATAATATCATCTAATGCTTCTGTCAAGCGATAACCAGCATCATGCATATGACAAGTATCTCAACAGATTCCTAATTTATCATTTAATTTAACATTATCAATAATATATTTTAGTTGTGTAAAATTTGTTCCTAATTCGCTTCCTTTACCAGTCATTGTTTCTAAAGCAATTTTTGCTTTTTGATTAGGTGTTAAAACTAAATTTAATCCTTCAATAATGCGATCTAATCCAACTTGTTCTGGTGCACCAACTGCGCTTCCAGGATGTAAAACAATTGTTTTAATTCCAATTTCATCAGCACGAGTAATTTCTTTTTTTAAAAACTCAACAGCTATTTCAAAAGTACTAGGATTAGTTGTGTTTGCTAAATTAATAATATAAGGAGCATGAATAATAATATTATTGATATCAAAATGATGTTCTTTTAATTGTTGATAAAATTCTGGAATAAAAAATTGCTCCGTACTAACGCGAATAGTATTTTGGGGTGGTCCTGTATAAATCATCATTGCATTAGCATTATTATTTAAACTTTCATTTAAAGCACCAAGCAAATAATTTTGCTGCTTGTTCATACTAACATGACTTCCTATAATTAAATTATAATCTTTCATTTTAAGGTCTCCTTTTTTTCTAATTAATTTTATAATATCATATATAAGATAAGAAAAATAACTTATTTATGAAAGGATCAAAATGATTAACGAAAAAAACAATAGACTTCTTGCATAACCTATTAAAATAATTGTAAATATTTTTAAAAAGATACTAATAGCAAATTATAATTTTAATTAATTATGTCTTTTATTTAAATAT
>NZ_RXFZ02000061.1:0-5505 GCF_044714365.1 Spiroplasma sp. hy2 | reverse complement strand
CAGCAACCTTTAAAATATCTAACATTTTATTAAAAGTGGCTTGTTTTATTCCTGTTAATCGGAATAATTCTTTATCATTAATAAAATCAAATTTATCAAATTTCATAATTTTAGATTCCTATAATTTCTATTTTAAATATATTTTATAGGAATTTTAAAATAACTAGGTTATGCAAGAAGTCTATTATATAAATCCAAAACAATTATTGGAATTATTTATACCCTCCTTCACTAAAAATTATAATGTATTAAATTTTCAAAAAATTTGCATTTTAATAAAAAAAATACAAAAACAATTAATTTTCTTGTACTTTACCATCTTCTTTCTATAATAAAAAAATAGAAAAGTTTATAAAAAATGAAAATATTTAATGAAAAATTATTACAATATATTGAAAAACCAATTAATAAATGAGAACAAGCAATTGAATTAGCATCTGAATTATTAATTACAAATAATTATGTTAAAACTGATTTTCCCACTAAAATTATTGAAATAACAAATGATTTAGGTCCTTATTATGTTGTGGCACCCAAATTAGCATTATTGCATATTATGCCTGACTCAACAATTTTAAAAACTGGAATAAGTTTTACATATTTTAAAATTCCAGTTAAATTTCAAAAAGAAGACAAATACCATACTAAATATTGCTTAGCTCTTTCTTGCTGCAGAAGATAATTTTTCACATATAGAATTACTTCAATCGATTGCTAAACTATTTGCAAAAAAAAGAATTTTTAACTAGTATAAAAAACTGCTCATCATCAATAGAATTAATTGAAATTATCAAACAGCATGATAATTAAAAAATATTAAATTTACTTTCTTTCATTAGTTTTATGATCTAAACTTGGTTCTAAATCTTCTTCTAACTTATGTTCTAATGCTAATTTCTGATCAACTTCTAATGTATGCTGGCTACGTTGTCAATCTTTATAGATAAAAAAGCCAAAAGCAACTGCTAATAAAATTGTTAAAACTAATAAAACAACAATGGCGATGGTAACTAACATGGTTTCTGTCCTCCTTTTTCTCGTTTTATGCCATAATAACTATTCAGACTTGCAACTAGGACTGGTACAAAAATACCTAACACAAAAGCTAATACTGAGATATATCAAGCGTTTTTTGTACAACTAATAATAAAATTATAAACTGAAAAACCAACAATAACAACTAATATAAGTGGAATTAAATAATACATCATAATTTTATATAACTTATTTAATTTAATTCATGATACTTGGTTATTGTAATTAATTACAATATGTAGTTTTTTTGCATATCAAACAAAGAAAATAACTTGTGCTAAAGATACTAAAATTAAATCTAATCCTGCTGCTAATAATTGAAAGGAATTAATTACCTGATATGTACTCTCAAAAACTAGTGATAAACCAACAACAATAATTGTTAAACAAATCCCACAAATTACTTTTTGATTACTAATTTCATATTGTGTTTCAATAGCATCCATAATAACTTCAACATTACCAACCGTTGTACTTAATCCGGCAATAAATAAAGCTAAAAAGAATAAAACTCCTAAGAAATTCCCAACTCCCACAACAGTATTTTGATTAATAATATGGAAAGTTTCTGGCAAAACATTAAAAACAAAAACCATTGAATCATTACCAAACTTAGTAGCAATTTGTTGTTGAAATAATAAAATATCATTTTTATCAGTAACCAAATTATTAACAATAGCTCCTGATGCACCAAAAATAAAGATTAAGTTAGTAATGGATAAAAATAAAATTCCAATTACTAATAAGTAAGCTTTTGAAACATTATCTTGATTATGTGGACCTACACCAGCAAAGCGCATCATCATTCCAATTCCTAATGATGTTGTAAAAAAAGCTAAGGAAAAAACACTACATCATGTTTGACTTTGCTTTAATTTCTCTAAATTATTTGTTAAAAACAACGTTGCTAATCCTTGATGACTCCCTGGAACTGTTAAAATATAAATTGCTAAAATTAAAATAATTAAAAATAATAAGGGCATAAAAAACTTATTAACTTTTTCAATTCCCCTAATTCCAAATAATAAGACAAGACCAACTAACAAAACAACAAATAAAAAAGCTAAAAATACAATTCATTGAAAACCACCATTGTTAGTTACGCCAAAACCACCACGTTGTAAAATCTGATGATTAAAAATATTTCCATCAACATTACTAATCAAGGTAGGATTAAATTCAATTCCAATCGAAATAATAGTATAACCAACCAAAACAGCATAATAAATCGGAATAATAATCATTAAAGTTGATTGAAACCAACCCATAAAGCGACTAAAGCGAACACTTTCCTTATCAAAAATGTTAATTACACTTTTACGTCGAAGATTTCCTAAGTTAAATTCAAAAATTAATAGTGGAATTCCCACAATTAATAATGCAAAAATATATATTAAGAAAAAATAAAATCCACCATATTTATTAATATAACCAGGTAATCCTCAAATTACCCCTAATCCAATTGCTGCACCTAATGATGAAACAATAAATCCAAATTTTGTCATTTGTTTTTTACTACTCATTTTTTCCTCCTTTATTTTTAAATAAAAAATGCAATATTGTTGCATTTTTACCATTTTTATTTCTTTTGAGATCTAATCTTACGACTAGTACCTAAAACAACGGCAATAATAATACTTGTGCAAAAAGCACCAAACATAATAATTAAAACAATTTTAATAATATTAACCTTTTGATTATAACTTGCAATATCATCATAGCCAAAAATGTTACCCATATATTGTCCTTTAATTCCTAAACTATTTACAAGATTCTTAAAATATTTTGGTGCAACATTTCGTGCTTCTTTAATCATTCCAAAGTAAGCATCAACAGCATGCCCCATCTCATGGTTCAAAGTAGAAAAAACATTTGGTGAGCTTCATCATCCAATTAAATATTCAGAAATAGTTTTTCCCTGCAAAACATTATCAAATTCTTTTGCAGAAATAACGATATAAGCCCGTTTAGTTGAAATAAAACGATTTGACCATGGTAATGATTGAAAAGAATAATTTGTATAAGCTGCTGTTTGTCTACTTTTTTCTAACAATGGTGCATCAGGAGAAAATAAAAATCCAGTTAAAAAATATTTAAAATTGTCACCAGTTATTGCATAAGTCATATTAAATAAATTTAAAATTTGTTCTTTAAGAAACTCCATCCGTTCATCAGTTCATTGATAATATTTTTGCATTGCTTGCACGCTATCTTTTAAGAAAATAGTGCTCCCTTTTTCATGATAATAATTATTTTCATATTCTGTTATCTTTTTTAAATCTTCATCTAACTTATCAAATGATGAATAATATTGCTGTTTACTAGTATTCATAAAATTTTCAAATTTTATAATCGCTGATTGTGATGCTCACGTATATGAATCATTCATCATATTTCCTAATTCCGTTGTTAAATCCTGCTCACCATTATTAATAATGCTATTTCGTAGAATATTTCCGTCAAAACTAACATTATTAGTTTCAATATCTTGCATTCCACTTGACTGCCACATAATTAAACTTGTTTTAAGAGCATTAAAAGTATAATTCCGTGCTCATAATTTCCTATTTTGGGGAATTAATTGTTGTAAACCAAGTTCAAAAGATGGCAAAAAATATTTTAAATCAACTGCATCAATTGGTTTAGTTGTTAAATTAGTATTATAACTAATATTTGACTTTGCAACATACTGATCAATTTTAGCACGTTGTTTTCGTAAAGAAGTAATTCGGGAACCAAAATTCCCTTTTTGAAGCGGAGTATAAATATCAATAAAAAAATTATTTAAAATCTCTCAGCTTTTATTTTTCATTTCGTTTGGCATTGTCATTCATTTTAAATATGCTTCGGCAAAAAATTCTTTCCAAGTTTTCATTCCATAAATACTAGTATTAATAATAGAGGCCATTAATGACATTTCAAATAATTGTTTCGTATCGATTCTCACATTATTAATATTAGTTTTAGTATTATAAATTATATCTTTATTAGTAACAATATTGTTTTCCATCATTTTTACTGTTTTGTTTTGGTCAATATTGGAAGACTTATAAATAAAATACTGTAATAAATAGCCTGAATAAATAAAATCATCTTCGTCAAGTGATGAAACTGCTGTTGGTGATAGTTCTGTAATATATCCCTTTTGATTAATAAAACTAGAAGTAGGTACAAATGTCATATTAATAGTTCCAAACACTAATAAACTACTTGCTATTGTATGAAACTTTCCCATAATTTTTTCTCCTTTTAATATATTAAAAATTTATTGTTGATAATCAACATACTAATTAAAAATAAAATTAATTGTAATAAAAACTACTTTTAACAAAGCATAAATTTAAAATAACAAATACTAATTATCAAATATTTTCTAATTGTAATAACGATGCTTTCATTTCTAACCCACTACGATAGCCACGTAAAGCATTATTTTTGCCTAAAACACGATGACAGGGAACAAGAATTGTGATGGCATTATTGCCAATTGCTGTCCCCACAGCTCGCATTGCTTGTGGATGTCCAATTTTTTGTGCAATATCAGCATAACAAGTTGTTGTTCCATATGGTATTTTAGCAACTTCTGCTCAAACCTTTTTTTGAAACAAAGTACCCGTGAAATCAAACGCTAAAGTAAAAAATGTTCGTTTTCCAATTAAATATTCCGTTAATTGCTCCATAACAAGGTTCGTTTTTCCTTCTTGATCAGCAATTAATAAAATATTTGGTCCCTTTTTCTTCAACCAAGATTCTAATTCATTAAACCCTTTGTTATTAGAACCAATAAAAGTTACACCTTGTTCAGAAACAGCAACATATAAATTTCAATTATTAACCTTTAAATTGTTATAATACCATTTAGTTAACTTTTGTTTGGCCATATCTTATAAGCTCCTAATGATTGCTGTTTTTGATTAAAATAAATTATTTTGTACTTTAAGGTATTTAAATTATACTATTAATTTATGAAAAACTATTTATAATTAGCAAATTTTTTTATTTTTTATTAGTATGGAAACTATAATATAAACTGCAACAAATTAAAATTTAAAATCAAAATAATTTTTATTATAAATTATCATATGAAATAAAAAATATTAACTTTTTATCGTGTTAATCTTTTTAATAAAATGAAAATATTATTTGATAGCTTTTACATAACCCTTAAAAGCAAATTTTCCAGAAATATATTTTGAAGTGTCTTTTGCTTTAACTAAAATTATGACTTCTTGTTGCTTTGAATAATCACCTGGCTGAACATTATTTGTAATTGTATAATCTTCAGCAGTTACTGCTTCTACTATATCTTTCACAATTTTTAGCACTTTAGCAACAAGCGTTGCTTCAATATTAATTTTTTCTAATTCATTAGACTTCTTGCATAACCTAGTTATTTTAAAATTCCTATAAAATATATTTAAAATAGAAATTATAGGAATCTAAAATTATGAAATTTGATAAATTTGATAA
>NZ_RXFZ02000060.1:0-5537 GCF_044714365.1 Spiroplasma sp. hy2 | reverse complement strand
TTAATTATTTTTTTCATTAATTATTTACCTCCATATATTAAAAATATACCTAATTTTAGGTATATTTTATAAATATCAAGAGTTTTCGACAAAATTAAAGAAATATTTTAATTTTTTTAAAAATAGTTGCATTTATTTTAAATGATGTTATCATTTTACTAATAAGAGCTTTGGAAAAAGCGTGTTTGTAATTACAATTTACATAAGGATTATTAATCTTTTTATTTTTTGTGTATAATAGAAAATATTAATATAAAAGGGGGGCAAGACAATGCATTTGTTAGTAAAATCATTATTCGATGTTCTTCCATGATGAGCTGCTTTATTAATTTCAATAATAATTTTAATGCTTATAATTGGATTAGTTTTTTTTTCAAACGAAGAACTGATCAAGTTGCAAATCATAGTGAAAATAAAAAATTAGAAAGTTTATGGCAAAAAATTGGTAAGTCAAGAAAAAAACACAAAAAGCAAAAAACAGTAAATAAGAATAAAAATCAAGATAAAGATAACTTAAAATAAAAATCATAATTTTTATTTTTTTATATTATAATATTTCCAGGATATTTTAGGCTCATTATAAGGGGGATACAATGATAAAAGTACAAGGCAAAAAACATCTGAAATTTTTTGCCTCAAAAAAATGATATGCGACTGCATTAGTACTAATTTTATTAGCAACATTACAAGAAATTATTATGGAATCAACAGATTTAGTTGATAATTTTTTTGCAAGTTCAATTCAAAAAAATGTCCATGGTTATCAAGAACTATTTAATGAGATTAAATATATTTTTGGAGCAGATAATATTTATCATGTAAAAGCAGTTTGAGATAGTTGGGGTTTAGGAAATTATGTTGGATATCATTATACAGCAGGACAATTAGCAATTAATGGAGTTGCTGCCTCTAACCAACTTTATTTTATTATGTTTGCAATTCTAAGCGGAGTTTGTTATGGCTTTGGAGTTTTTAATGCACAATATTATGGTGCTGAAAAATATAAAGAATTACAACAAGTAACATTATTAAAAATTTATGTTTGTTTAATTATTTGCCTTATTGTATTAATTTTATCGCAGGTTTGTGGTTATGAAATGATTAGTTTTACTACAACACCAAAATATGCTCCTCGCCCTGAGATAGTTGCACAATTAAAACCTGAGGATAAAGATTTAGCAATTCAGTGGTTTAAATATTTTGAATATAGAGCAGCGTCAATTTCAACATTAGAAGGAGCAGAGTATTTTAAAATAGTTGCTTTATCATATCCATTGTTAGCAATTAACATTGCTTTTATTACGACTTTACGTGAAACTGGTCGAGCAGGTTTGGCAGTATGAATTTCAGTTATTGCTTTAAGTACGAATTGTTTTATGAATCCATTTTTAATTGAACCAAATTTTATTGCAAATTTTAATGGAATTGGTGTACAAGGAGCCGCGATTGCTACGTCAACTTCACGTATTTTGCAACTTGTTTTTATAATAGTTTTATTTTCATATAAACGGTATAAATTTATTCCTCGAAATTGATGACACTTTGATGGTTATGTTACAAAACGAGCGTTTCAAAAAGCTTGACCAATTGTTTTAAATGAAATTTTTTGATCAGTCGGAATGGTAGTACAAGTTAAATTACGAGCATATTATAGTTTAGATGCTTTAACAGCAAATGCGATTTTTTCAACAATTATTGCTGCTTTATATACGCCGCTGTATCATGGATTTGCTGCGGGAACTTCAGTTTTAGTTGGCAGCCGGTTAGGGGCTAATAATTTAGAAGAGGCAGAATATAATGGTAAACATTTAGTTATTTTGTCTTTTCTAGTTGGAATTATTGCGGGATTAATTTTAGTTGCAGGAGGATGATTTTTACCAGAATTATTGTTTGTAAATAATACGCCAGAAACATTTAGAATTGCACATTGGATGCTTTTTGCTTATGGATTATGATATCCTTGTTTAATGATTGCTGCAACAAGTTATGCCATTATTATAACAGGTGGTGCTGTGATGAATGCCTTTGTTTTAGATGCTTTATTCACATGATTAGTGCCAGTACCATTATTAGCAATTTTAATTTTTACTTTAAATTTAGATATTATTTATATTGTATTAATTATGCAATCAGTTGACAGTTTAAAAGCAATTTGAGCATTGATTATTTTAAAACGAAAAAAATGGGTAAAAAATTTAACAGAAACTAAGCATATTACAGAATTTGATAATAAAGTAAAAAGGATAAAAAGAAATGTGAAAGAAATGTAAAAATTTTGCATTTTTTTATTTTTTGTGTATAATATTATTTTTTATTTTAATACTAAAAAACAGTGAATGTATGATATAATTACTTTGTAATAAAATGGGTATAAAAGTGGCTAAACTAGATTTAATAAAACATATTAAGTTTTTTTTGAATGGGGTAATCAGAAACAATGAAAAAAATTAGAGTATTAACGTTAGAAAAAAAAGGAATTTTAAAAAAATTCTTATATCAGAATGAAGAAGTTAAATTAGGTGATAAAATTGCTTTAATTGAAACTGAAAATGGTGAATCTATTATTACAGCCCCAATGGATGGAATTATTGTTAAGCCAATTAAAAAAGGTACTAAAATTAAACCCAATGCTGTTATTGCTAATTTGCTAACAACTGAAGATGAAATTGAAAAGTATTATTTTAAACGTCTTGAAGATAACGAATTTACTCGTTTAAATAAAAAAGGGGTAAAATTTTCGACAACAAAAAATGGTCAATTTGGAACAAAATGAAATGATGTTGAAGAAGATGATTATTCAGGAATTAGTATTGGAAACGAAAATACTTTACATCCAACTTTTACGCCACCTTTATTGAATCAGCAACAAGTTTACAATAATGAAAACATTATTAATTCAAGAGCTGTATTAATTAATGAACAACAGCCATATGATACTTCGATATTATCACAAAATTTTAACCAAAATGGTGGAACTCCCTTTTCTAAAGAGAATACTATTAATAATAGTTCTTATTTTTCAACAAATATTGAACAAAATCAATCTATTAATTTTCAGCAACAAAACAATTCATCATCACAAAAACAACTTTTTGAACAACCCACTAAAATAACACAAGAAGAACAGAAACGATGGGATGAAACAGCATTATCTTTTGGTCCTAAGAAAACACGAAGATTATCATTTAAAAATTTAAAAATTAATGATAATGATATTATTAATAATCGAGAAAAAATTCCTTCAATTGATACAATTAAAAACCCAATGAATAAAGAAATAAAAAGTGAGTCGAAGACAACAATGGTTAATATTCCTGATTTGAATAGTAATATGTTTCAAGATGGTAACTTTGAATCACAAACAAATAGTTTGAATCAACTGCCTTCTATTCCCAACAATATTATAACGAATGCTATTCCAATTGGACAAACAAAATTAACAGAAGAAAATCAAGCAAAAGAATATGCAAAATATTTAGTTAATACAACAAAGCATCAAGATGAAGTACCAATTAATGCAGCAGCATTTTTTGGTGGTCAAAATGAAAATACTAGTTTTCGTAATCTTGTAAATCAACGTCGTGAGCAATTACATAATAATAATGATTTTCATGAGTTATCATTAGAAAGTGATAATTCCAAAAATTCAATGGATTTTTTAGATGAAGATGGACGTCCTAAAATTTTACGTAATATTGTCCAAGGAAGAATGAATGATTTAATTAAAAGAAATGTATCATCAGAAGTACAAACTGGATATAGTAGTTCTGCTTCTAATTATAATGACAATGTTAATACTTTTAAAACAAATGACAAAAAATTATCTGATGAAGCTTATATTTCTGCTGATGGTTACACAATTGATCCAAATGAGTCAAATGAAGCGAAAGAAAAAAAACAAGGACATTTTTCTCCATTAAAATCTTATCGTGATCGTTTATATGAAAAATTAAATGATAATGGGCAACGAGAAAAAATTTTAAAAACAAGAAATCAACGAGAGTTAATTAAGAAAAGAATGGAGCAAATTGCAAAAGGAAATGTTGAAATTGATTCTGTTTTAGGAGGAATTAATAATTATCAGCGTCCTTCTTTTGAGGAAGTTGAATCACAATATAAAATATTAGATAATGAATATTATGATAATAATTCGCAGCAGAAAAAAACAAATGATGATATAGTTAAACCATCTTTATCATATGAAAAACAACAATCATCTAAGCAATTAACTCAACTTGAAAACAGTGATGAAAGTAACTGTAGTTTAAAAGGTACAATTGACAATAATGTAATGATTGAATTGGCAATTTTAAAAGAACGCTTAGTTAATCAAGAACAAAATAATCGTCAAAATGAATTATTACGAGAAATTCAAAGTTTACGTCAAGTAAATAATAATAATACAGATGGAACAAACATTGAAAAAATGATGCAATATATGTTAATGCAACAAATGTTAAAAACAATGAATGAGTCAGATCCTGTTTTAAAAGAGATGTTAAAAGAATTTAAATTTAATAATAAACAAGGGCCTGAATTAAAAACTGAACATAATTGCGAAGCACATAATTTACAAGTTAAAAAATTTAATTCCACAGAAACTACAATTCCTAATAGTTATGGAAACTTGGTACAACCATTAAATAACAATTTAAATATTATTAATACTAATAGTCAAGTTGAACCACAGGGATTAGAAACAAGAGAAGAAATTAAATCAACAAGATATCCTGCGATTCAATCAATGATTATGTCTCAAGCACATGTACCACCATTAACAATTAATACTGAAATTGATATGTCAGCAATTATTGATCAACAACGAAAATTAAAAAATGCTAATGCTGAGCATGGTGTTCGATTTTCGACAATGAGTTTTTTAGTAAAAGCAGTTTCGTTAGCTTTAAGTGAATATCCAAAATTAAATTCATATTATGATTCAAAAACAAATCAAATTGTAATTAAAAATTCACAACACATTGGGTTAGCAACAGAAACTAGTGAGGGATTAGTTATTCCAGTTATTAAATTTGCTGAGCGAATGAGTTTAAAACAAATTGCAATTAACATTCAAGAAACAATTGAACATTTACGTCAAGGTGAATTATATGATTATGAATTAAAAGGAAGTACTATTACTATTGCCAACTATGGAATGGTTGGAGCAGTTAATGCAACACCAACAATTTTTTATCCTAATTCAGCAGTAATTGGTGTTGGGCGTATTGTTCGTAAACCAATTGTCATAAAAGGGGATAAACTAGTAATTCGTTCAATAATGAATCTTGCTTTAACAATTGATCAACGAATTATTGATGCTGCAGAAGCAGGGATTTTCTTAACACGATTAAAAGAAATTTTAGAATCACCAGAATTAATTACGTTGTCATAAAAAAATCTTATTAATTTTTAATTAATAAGATTTTGGTCGTATAAATTATTTAAGGGTCTTAAATTAATATCTTAGAAATTGTGGAATAATATACCACTTACTTATTTAGATTGTATTACTTTTAATTTTAATGTCAATATATTTT
>NZ_RXFZ02000059.1:0-5589 GCF_044714365.1 Spiroplasma sp. hy2 | reverse complement strand
TTAAAAAATTTAAAGCAAAATCATAATCTTACACAAAATTAGTTTTCAAATTGTCATATTGATGATTTTTTTTATTTCATCAAGAGTTTTCGACAAAATTAAAGTTTTTAACTAAATTTATTTCATAAAATTTTATTTTTAAGACATTTGCTTTTCTACAATAATTTACAACTTTTAACAAATGTGCTAATATAAGTAATATTAATAGGAAGAGAAAGACTATGAAAAAAAATATTCTAACGATTTTAAGTGAGTATAAAAAACGACTATTAAATGATAAATCAGTGGGAGACATTTTTTTAACCAAAATTAACACAAAAAGTAAAAATATTATTAATTTATTAGACTTATTATTTTTATCAAACCAAGACCCAGAAAAAGTTTGAAAAAATATTAATAAGAAAGAAAATCTTATTATTACTAAATTATCTGGAGAAACAATTAGGGAAATTTGTGGTTACGTTGGATGAATTATTAATAAAAGTAAAAATGATGCAGAATTTGTTTTACACTTAAAGCAACATGCATTTAATAAGTATCCCATTTTGCATTATTCAAAAATTCTTGAATTTATTTTTACATTGTTTGTTAAGAAAGATGGAAAAAAAGTTAGTGAGGAAAGCTTATTAAAATTAGAAAAAATTATTAGTGAAGAAACAACAAAAATTTTTAATAAATTTACACGAATTTTACAAGATGCTAAATTATATTACTTTGAACGAAACATTAATCCATTATATATTGGTTGACCATACATTGAAGGACTAACACAATCACAAAAATTTTTTCGTGCGCCATTATTATTGTGACCACTTAATGAACTTAGTCGCACAAAAACTAAAATTGTTTTAGCAACAAAACATGATGAAATTTTATTAAATTCAGCAATTCGCTTAAGTCAAATTAAAGATAGTAATTATAATGTTGCAGAATTTAGTTTTGATTCCCTAACTTTAACAAATGATATTTTTCAAAAAGCAATTACTGATTTAAAAACATTAGGATTTAAGATTAAAAATGAAGATAAAATAAATTATTTATACAATTTAAATTACTACAAACAAAATGAGCAATTATCTTCTAATATTGTTGTTAATAACTTTGATAAATATTTAATTAATAATTATCAAGTTAATAATTTAGGATTAGTTTTTGATTGTTATCTTGGAATGTATAATATTTCATCAACAACGTTATATCGTGATTATTGTGATTTAGAGAAAATTTCTGATCATTCTGTTAGTCAAATGTTTCAAAATGAATATAATATTGAGGAGGATTGAGCAGAAAACCAACTGCGATATCAAGAAGAATTAAATGAAAGAACAGTAATGGCAATTAACAATTATGATATTTCCCAGAAAGTGGCCATTAAGAAAGCATTAGAAAAAAATACAATTATTCAAGGACCACCTGGAACAGGAAAATCTCAAACAATTAGTAATTTAATTGTTAATAATTTATGTCGTGGGGAACGTGTTCTATTTTGTGCGGAAAAACAAGATGCAATTAAAGTTGTTTATAATAATATGAAAAAAATTCAAAATTATTGTTTAATGATTACTAACTTAGAAGAAAAAGAGAGTTTTTATCAAAAAATTTTAGATAGTATTAATAATATTAATCAATTATATCCAGAAGTAGAAAGTGCAATGTATCTAACTAAAATGGATCAGTTATTTGATAATATTAAGAAATATAAAATTTTTGCGCGCCAAAATACTTATCAAGATTATTTACAATTTTTAAATAATGTTAAGGACCATCCATTATCATTAGATTTTGAATTATTAAGTCAATTTTATTATTTTGAATTAGAATATGAAGATTATTATCGTCATTGTCATCGAATGTATCAAAATACAATTATAGTTCAAAAATTTTTAGCATTGTTTAATGATTTTCCGCATTTTGCAGAAATTTATCATCGTTTTCGAGCAAAAGAATTTAAAAAAATGTTAAAAAAAGCAGAAGGTTTAAAACCACATAAATTTTTAGCTTTAATATTTAATGTATTAAAAAATAATATTGTTAGTTATACGATTAATAGTGTTGATGAAAATAAATTTAATTTATTTAAAATTGAGGAAGCAGCTTTAATTGATGCATTAACAAGGGAATTTAAAAATATTGATTATTTTGTTAATCGTTTAGAATTGATTGACCAAAATGATCGTCTTCGTCGGGAAGACAAAAATTATGACTTATATGCTTACTTAGGAACTGTTGTTAAAACTGAAGCAGATATGCCATTAATTTATCAACATTATTTTGTTCATTGTTTTCAATCAGAACATGCTGAGTTATTAAAAGTTGGAACTTTAAATTGACGAGAAGAACTAACTAAATTAAGCAATCAATCAATGGTTAATACAACGGAATATTTAACTTATTTATACCATCAACAAATTCGAGATGTTATTAAAGCAAATTATATTGAAACACTGCCTAAAATTATTGAAGAATGTCGAAAGAAAACAAAACGGTCAATTACTTATTTTTTTAAAAATAATTATGAATTAATTAAAATTTTATTTCCTGTTATTATGGTAACTCCAGATATTGCCTCGCAATTATTACCATTAAATCATCAAGAATTTGACCAATTAATTTTTGATGAAGCATCACAAATTTTTGTTGAGCGCGCAATTCCAATTATTTATCGGGCAGAACGAATTTTAGTTGCTGGGGATAAAAAACAATTAGGACCAACAAATTTCTTTTCATCCCGGTTTGATTATGATGGATTAGAACAAAACGAAGAATTATTATCCCTTGAAACAACCTTAACTGATAAGAGTTTACTTGATTTTGCTAGTAAGCAATATAATTCTAGTATGTTACGATTCCATTACCGGTCAAAGTATAGTGAATTAATTAATTTTTCAAATGCTGCTTTCTATGATAATAATTTAATTATGATTTCAAATAAGACAAAAAAAGATTTTCCATTAAAATTAATTGATGTTCCCGATGGGGTATGAAAAAACCGCGGGAATATTCCTGAAGCAAAACGAATTGTTATGTTACTAAAAGAAATTATTACAACTCGAAAACAACAAGAAACAATAGGGGTTGTTACTTTTAATGAAGTGCAAAAAAACTTAATTTGACAATATTTAACTGCGGAATTTGAAAAAATACCAGCATTAGAACAAGAATTACATCGAATGCATAATGGTCGTAATGAAGGATTATTTGTTAAAAATCTTGAAAATATTCAAGGTGATGAACGTGATATTATTATTTTTTCAATTGGTTTTGCCCGAGATGAAAATAATAAATTTGCACAATTTTTTGGTCCTTTATCGCAAGCAGGTGGTGAGAATCGCTTAAATGTGGCAATTACGCGGGCTAAAGAAAAAATTTATATTGTTAAGTCATTTCCATCAGCATTAATTTCAGAAGATTCAAAACATCCTGGTCCGCGGTACTTTAAATATTATTTGAAATATGTTGAACAATTAAACCGTGGTAAAGATCAAGAAGACAAAGTATTAGCAAAGTTAACAACAGCAAAAAGTTATGACCAAGAACAGCAAATTTCTAAAATTAACCGACAATTTACAACAGAAGTTGCCACTGCTTTAACAGCAGCCTTAAATGGTTATGAACATTATCAAATTGCAACATATACAGTGCAAGGAACTTATCAAATTGATGTTACAGTATATGATCAGAAAAATGACCATTATGTATTAGGCATTATTTGTGATGATTTAACATATCCAATTGGGGTTGAACAAAAAGAATATGATTTTTATCGTCAAAAGTATTTGGTTGACCGTGGATGAAAAATTGAAGCAATTTTACATAGTAATTGGTTATTTAAAAATTACCAAGCAGATATTATTAATAGAATTGTCCAAAAAATTATTGGTAAATAGGAGGCCTTATGAAATTTGATTTAACTAAAAT
Organism: Spiroplasma sp. hy2; assembly: GCF_044714365.1. Taxonomy (NCBI): domain Bacteria; kingdom Bacillati; phylum Mycoplasmatota; class Mollicutes; order Entomoplasmatales; family Spiroplasmataceae; genus Spiroplasma; species Spiroplasma sp. hy2. The sequence goes on along the minus strand of NZ_RXFZ02000059.1, from coordinate 1,671 downwards.
TAAAAAAATGAAAAATCTTAAGGATTTAGAAATATATTTATTTAAAACATATTTACCAAAAAATGGTAATCGGATTATTAAAGCAGAATTATTAAATTTAATTCATACTTATTTTCCAACCGTAACTTCTGACCAGGCAAATCAATTTATTACATTATTAAAAGATAACCGGGTTATTTTTCTCCGCGGATATCATTATGTTGGTAATGAAACATTAGAATCATTTAGTCGACAAGAACAAGAAAAAGAAGATATAGTTGAACCATCTGTGTCGCCTTCAACAAAGCCAATTGCGAAGTTAAGTTCTAATTTTGAACAAAAAGAAAAATCTGAACTAACAGCAAAAGCAACATCACAACGCAAAACAATTGATTTTAGTAGTCTATCTTTCCCAGACCGGTATTTCAATTTTATTCAGTTATTATATCCAATTAAAAATGAAAAGAAAAAACCTGTAATTGCTTTACATGATATTCCTGATTTAATAGTTAATAATTCTTCTAATGAAGAAAAATATTTTAAATTTAACAAACAACATATTATGACAAATGATGACGATAATTATATTGACCCAACAAAACGGAATATTATTTTAAAAGATGACCCTGAACCAATTGACGAAGAACCTTCGGAATGAACAACTGTTAAATCAGAAAAGTTAACATTTGATTTTTCTAATCCAACTAGTTCTGAAGCAATTTGACGAAAAATGAGTATTAGTCAATATCGAAAATATTTTTTATCATATCATCAAATTATGCCGTTTCAGTACCAAGGGTTGAATAAGTTTTTTATTGATTATTTATTAGCTTTACCAATTAATGATAAATTAATTACAAATTATTATAGTAATGTAATTGTGAATAAAAAAATTTATCAAGCTTTGTATGATAATTATTTACGAAACCGGATTAAGTATGCCTTTTTAATTGATTATAATTTATTTTATGATGTTCCTTTAATTCAAAAGAACCTTGATAAATATCATAAAGAAGTTAAAACAGCTGCTGAAAACATTATTCTTAATTTATTTATGCAATTTTTAAGTTCAACTTTTAATGTTAATGAAAAAAAATTACAAATTAGTCCAGAAGTTATTAGTCAAATTAAAGCTTTTTATTGATCATTTAATCAAAAAATGCATTTATTTGAATTTAAAGATTATATTTTTTCAACAAACCCAAAATGAAAAGAAGAATATGCAATGAATTTTATTAACTTTTTTGAAGGATATAAATTTACTTCAAATCAACAAGCAATTAATTTAATTATTGATCATTTGGAAAGTGATAAACTATTAGAATTATTAAAAGAAAATATTAATAAAATTAACTTTAAAAAAACAACAATTAATGACCATGTCCTATGATATGATGTTAAAACTAGTTGTCATTTATTAGATAATGAATTAACATATATTAAAGGAAACTTATTAAATAATATTCAAACTATTTTCGAAGAGACAATTAGTTAAAAAGTGCTATTAAGTTAATCTTAATAGCACTTTTTTAATTAAATATTTAGAAAAATCTTATTTTATAACATTTTATCTAAAAATTGTCATACTTTTTCTTTAATTTTGTCGAAAACTCTTGATATTTATAAAATATACCTAAAATTAGGTATATTTTTAATATATGGAGGTAAATAATTAATGAAAAAAATAATTAA
>NZ_RXFZ02000058.1:0-5681 GCF_044714365.1 Spiroplasma sp. hy2 | reverse complement strand
TKYSTTTTGAGCTCCCGCTCGGTTTGATAGTGTGTGATGTCGGTTTGACTACAAAGTCATTTGATGAGCATGTCTTGGTGTTGTAATTCATAATAATTTACTTTAATACTTTTTTTATGTTCTCGCCCTAAATGACTTTGTGCTTTACTCGTTAAAGTATAATAGTTTTTCTTCGGTAGCATGTCCACATTCAAAAACTTATTACTAACTAATTTCATAACAAATTTATATGTAATATTTTCTTTTTTATTCAGTAACAAGCTAATTTGTTCTGTGTTTAAGTAACCTCATCGATTAATTATAATTAATATTTTTTCTTGTTCACCTATAGTGTATCAGCTCCTTACTAACCACCCCTTTTATACTGGCAGGGCGGGGTTTTTTCTTTTAAGGGCATGGGCAAAAAGAAAAAAAGGAACTAGGTGGGTTTTTATTGGTTGTATTTSAAAAAAAAAAAACAAAAAAAACCCCACCACTGCGGAACACAAACATTAAGCCGAAACCCCGTGCTATCAACATCGTTGGGAGTGCGGGGTTTCGGGTGCTTGGCGTGCCAAAATGCTTGTCTTTCCGCAGTATAAGCAAGATTATTAATAAGTATATAAACTTACTAAATACTTAATATAATTATATATTAAAAGTAATATATTTATTAATTTTGATATAAAACTCCAATTAAATTTGAAAATAACTAGATTTTTAATTTTTATTTTGTTTTTGGATAGTATAGGAATAGTTTTGGAATTATATTGGAAGAAAATGGATAATAAAAATAGGTGATTTGCCAAACAGCAAAAAGGATATGATGAAGACCATATCTTGGTTTTGATTATTTGTTGTCTTGCTACAACTCTGGTTTTACGCAAGCTCTCTGCTTTTGTTGGTAGGGGAGTTGAAGAACTCGATAGGGGAGTTAGACTAAGTTGTCTAATTCCGCTAATAACTGATTGAGTTCTTCTTCAGATAATTTTGGTGGCTCGCCCTTGTTTTTTTCATACAAGGTGTTATAATCATCAACAAGAGAATTATTTTCTCTATTTTGATTATTGGCGTGTGCAGCAGAATGTTTGGCTTTGATTGAAGCTTGAAATTCTGCTTTTCTTTTTGCCATTGTTTGCAATTCAGTTTGATATTTTTTATCAACGTCAGCCAAAAATTCTTTGCGGTTTTTAAACTTACGAAGACGTGGCTCAACTGCTTGTCATTTTTCAAATTGACGATGTAAAGTATTTAAACGATGAAATTGATACATATTGGTTTTAATCATCGCGTCATATCCTGTTGCTTTAATGCGTGTTCCATCGGGATAATAAATATGATTTGTTCCAAAAACACGCACCCCAACATTAAACCAATTAGGGTCTGTTTTTGTGACATGGATATCTTTTTTGGCCACACTAATAAAGTTATCTCCAACTCGCACCTTATTTGATAAAGCGGTATGTTTATAGATATCTGATTTATGGACAAAAAAGTTACACATGTGTTTTTGATTGTCTAACTGGTTAAAAACTTTAAACTGACCACCGTGTGGTAATTTAACAAAGTGATAATTGAGTTGTTCAATTTGTTGTACTTTTTGCATAATATATATGCTCCTTTCTGCGGTTTTGAGCGAATTTAAACCCCTTATCAGCGTTGATATTTTCCAAAATGAATCATCATATTTATTATTTTGTTTGATTTAAACGATGATTTTAGGGTAAATAATATTAATGTTAATGTTTAAATTCTAATCTCATAAAATGGCATCATCACCATTAAATAATTCTTTAATATCTTCTGAACTATAATTTGCTTGTGCTTCGGCAATGATTTCATTTGCTTTTTCAAATAGTAAAATATCTTTTTTTAAATCATTATTTGTATGTAAAAATTCATAATTAGATACTTGTACTATTCACTGTGTTTTATCTTCTTTGTTTTTATAAGATTGTAAAATACCCGTAATTGCAATTTGGGAACCTTTTTGACAATATTTTTGTAAAATAGTTGCTTGTTTATTTCAAACTTGACAAGGGATAAAATCAGTTTCTTTTTGTGTTGAATATGGGCGTGTTATTGCCAATTGAAATATGGCATATTCTTTTCCATTACTTGTTTGTTTAATTTCTATATCTTTGGTGGTTCTACCAATTCCTATAAATTTATTCATTATTTCACATCCTTTTTTCCAAAATAAACAATAATCAGATTTAATTTGATTTACTGGACATTGACATTTTTTGCAATATTTCGCCATTATTAACCATATCTCAATTTGTAGCAATAATTTCACTATCAGTACTTAATAAATCATCAGTAAGTTCTTTTATTTCATTTTCAATTATTTGTTTAACTGTTTTTTCCATTATTAAATTTATCTTTTACTACTACTAAATAATTCATATAAATCTCCTAAATTATTGTTTTACTAAATTTGATATATTTATGTAAAAATAATGAAAATCACTATTTACTGATTGTTCAATAATTTTAATTTTACAGTCTTTAAAAAATTCATAATCTTTAAAATCTATTATTCTTCCTTTAAAAATAATATGTTGACAACTTCAAACTTCAATATTTAAATTTTTATTATAAATATCAATTCAATCTTTTAATTTATATGTCATTATTTTAATTCCTTTCTAATGAAATATTTAAATAAAAAAATAGGTAGATGACTTTTTTATCATTCTACCTATACACAAAAATTAAATAATGTTATAATTTAACCAAGAACCACCACAACTGTGCGGTTCAGGTAAATTATATATTAACCCTAGTTAAGTGGTATCCTAAACCCTTAATAGGTGTATAGAAGAATGACGTGCAAGTCATTTTTCTTTCTTTTTATTTAGTTGTATTTATTATAGCATAAATATTTACTATGACATTTTTAAAAAGTATAATTATTTATATTGTTGTGTAGAAAAGATAGTTAGAAAATTTTTAGCAGAAATTTTGGGAATAGTGCGTGGTTCTCTAACTATCTTTTCTACACAACAATTTTTTATTTTAAATAGCTATGACATTTTTAAATGATGTTGGCTTTATCTTGATCCACTTGTCGCTAGTAACATCAAATTGATCACCTCTTTTGTCTTTTTTGCATTGATTAAAGTAGTTTATAACTCGCACAACAGTTTTAATTATGCAACACAATACTCATCATATTGGCCGGGCAAAAAAGACAAATAAGAATCAGCACCACGAAGAAAATTGTTCAATTCATCTTTATTTATCTCCTTTTTGTTTTGCTTCTCATTCTTCATCGTCTTTTTTCATTTGAGCAATATCTTTTTCGGTTTTTGCCACAAAGGCTTTTTCTTTTTTCTCACGGATTGGTTTTAAAATAAACGGGTCAACCACAAATTTTTTAAACAACCACCCAAGAAGAGCAAGACCCGCCAGCGAACCAACACCAATTCCAAAGATAGTCCAAATACCCAAACCAGTTTTCTTGTTATTATCTGGTGTATTGGTGTTTTTTATTTGCAAGGTAAATTGTTCTGAAGTCGCATTATTGTATTTAACAGTAATGTTTACTTTGTCATTTGGGTTAAATTCACTTTGGTTTAATTCAAACGAAACTTTGTTGACATCATAATTGCTGGTATTTACATCAGGAATTTTGATGTCGTTTGGAATTTGTTTCTTTAATTGCTCTATAACTTGCTCTTTTGTCAACGGTGCTTTTGACGCCAATTTAGCATTGGTTTTAAACCAATCAGCAACAGCACTCGCAAATTGACTATCATTTACTAGTTGTTGTCAGTTTTTACTCTCTGCAAACAATTTATTTAGTTGACTAGCACTAGAACCACGGATATTGTCATGTCCATTTGCTTTTGCTCAAATTTCAAATTGTTTGCCATTATCAGTATTCCAATATTCTTTTATATCTTTTTTATATTCGTTTATTTGTAAATAAACATTGTTGGTATGACCTATGTTATCAGACAGTTCAACAACATATTTACCCTTTTTTGTTGCCAACTGTGAACCATCAAGTTTAATGCCACTTGTAGGGTCAATGTTACTTGATTGTGATGTTTTATTTCATTTATCATCACAACCATACACAACCCCAGTTATGACACTGCTTTCGGTTGGCTTTATCATTGTGATAACACTTTCACTATTTGTATGGTAGAATGTGTTAACTCTGTTTGTGATATTGCTTGTATCAATTTGACCAAGATAATCTTTTATTACCGTTGCGGTCGATGATGTTGGTGTTACATCAATTTTCAAATCAACCACCGTTGCCAGCACAACATTGTATTTAACATCAACTGAACCTTTGTAACTTTTGCTGTCTGTTTTTGCAGTTAAAGTTGCTTCGGTATCTGTTTTGTCAGTTATTTCAACTTGCGAAAAATCATCAATGACATTACCGTTTTTCTGATTAACCGCGGCAAAAATAGTATCATCGTTATTATCTAAGATATTTCCTAAATCAGTCGTTTTAATTAAATCACTTAGATTTTGTTGCACTGGTGTTGGTGGCGGGTCTATTTTCGCCTGCATAGAGACAATAATTTTACTATTATATTGTTTACCATCCAAAGTAAAAGTTACTTGTAAATTATGGTCGCGTGGCGCCGTTTCCGGTTTAACATTTATTTTTCACTGCTTATTTGTTTGTCCTTGTGGGACATTATCAAATAAAACTTTATCAATGTTTGAATTGGCAATATCAATGTTTAACTCCCCATCCACACTAAGCAAGTCGGGGCGAGTTCAAGTTTGCGTTTTCGTACTATCCACCAAAGTAAATTTACTTTGTTGTTTTACCCACGACAAAGCAGTTTGCATAAAATACGCACCATCACGGGCAAAGTAAATGTTATTATTTTTGTCAATTGCTAGCGATGAAACATCTTTACCAAGAAAATCATTAATTTGGGTTGGCACTGATGAACCTTTTTTTAGTAAATATAAACCACTTATTTTTCCAAAATAAACATTGTCGTTGTTATCAACAGAAACAGATAAGACTTTACCATTTATGCCGTCAATGGGAGTCGCTCATAATTGTCCTCGCGAAAACAAATGGACACTATCTAAATTTGAAACAACAAAATAAAGATTACCTTTGCTATCAACAGCAAGAGAAATTATTTTTCCAGTAATTCCATTTATTGCGATTGATCTTCCTGTAAATTGATTAAATACAAAAATACTACTACCTTTACCAAAATAAATGTTATTGCTACTATCAACAGCAACCGAATAAACAAACTCATCAATACCACTTATTTTGGTTGGTGTATCTGACCCAACAGACAATTTAAAAACTTCGCCATCATGGACAAAGTAAATGTTATTATTTTTGTCAATTGCTAGCGATGAAACTTTATCTTTTATATAGTTTATTTCTCTTATTGGTAGATAATCGTTGTTTGAATTAGATGTCAAAGTACTAACATCGCGCTTGACACGAGTTTGTACTATGTTCGCTAGCAACGGAGCGGGAATGCTTGCTGTCAATGTAGTTATGGTTAATATGTTTAGTAGTTTTTTCATTTTCTTTTTCCTTTCTGAATTCTCTTTTTAACAAAAAAAGAGAACAGCACCACCGCACTATTCCCACAAGACAATTTTTAACACATTTCACAAGCATACAAACAAAATACCCCAGTAAAATATGTTAAAATTGTCTGTGGAAACGCTAGGTGTTAACTAGTGNTRWW
>NZ_RXFZ02000057.1:0-5690 GCF_044714365.1 Spiroplasma sp. hy2 | reverse complement strand
ATYWGCATAACTTGTAACAAATTGTTTAATTTCTGTTGAAATTTCATTTGTTTTAACAATTTGATTTTGAGGAAAATTAGCATTTGTTATTTGTTGACTTCCACCCTCTTCATAACTAAGGTCAGATATTTTACCCAAATTAAAATTACATTGACCTCTTCCTGCAAATAATTCTGTATCACTATAATCATAATTTTCAATTGTAATTGCAGTATTAGTAATAGAAAAATTACCTATATTATTTATTTCAATATTTTCATAAGTATCCATAAACTTATTTATACTTTGAATTGTTGGGTCAATTTGTTTTAAATCAATTTCTGTTTCATAATAACCTTTATACTCATTTAAAGTATCAAATAAATTAACCATATTACTTAATAGACTTCTTGCATAACCTAGTTATTTTAAAATTCCTATAAAATATATTTAAAATAGAAATTATAGGAATTTTAAAATAACTAGGTTATGCAAGAAGTCTAATATATTTTTTGCTTGGATAAACAAAAACTTTATTAAGCCATCATCCTATATGATTACCATGATTAGGTAAATTTATAAAAATAGCATTATTGGTTCGTAATTTTATTAATTTATTGTTAATAAAAATATTTGTTATTGATTTATTATTTAAATTATTCATTCTTCTAATATTTCTTTTTGTTTAGATACATAAGAAGAATTGATTGCTAAATCATTGATTTTTTCAATGTTTTTTTCTTAATTTTCTTATATATATAAAAACCTCCATTAAAAACATTGTTTATAATCAATGTTGTAGACAACTGCTTTAGTTCAATGTTTATTAAGAAACAAAGATTAAAAACATTGTTTTAAAACATTGATTGTTAAAAAAAAGTACAATTTTGACACACTTAAAACACTATTTAATTTTTAATAGTTTATTTTTACAAAAATATGAAATTAAATAATTTAACATGTTAAGTGAGTCATTTTTTAATTAAAAAAACAACTCCTTTCTTTTAATTAATAAGAGTTGTTTTGTCCTATTTCATCGTTTATTCTACAAAAGATTAGGATTTATGTTATAATATTTTTGTATTGTATTCTCTATCTGAAAATAAATATAGAGACTTGCAATTCATTTATTGATTAATCACAAATATATTAATCTAACTAATTAATTTAACAAGAAACAGGAGGACAAAATTACATGGCTTTATTTAATAGTGCAAAAAAACCGGCTTTCGTTTCTATGGATTTAGGAACTGCTAATACATTAGTATATGTTTCAGGTTCAGGAATCATTTACAATGAGCCTTCAATTGTTGCTTACAGAATTAAAGAAAACAGAATTATTGCTGTAGGAGCCGAAGCTTACAAAATGATCGGAAAAGGAAATAAGTCAATTCGTATTGTTAGACCAATGGTTGACGGAGTTATTACAGATATTCGTGCAACAGAAGCACAATTAAGATATATCTTTACAAAACTACGTATTACAAAACAATTAAAACATTCAATTATGTTATTGGCTTGTCCATCAGTAATTACTGAATTAGAAAAAGCTGCTTTGAAAAAAATTGCTATGAACTTAGGAGCATCAAAAGTTTTTGTAGAAGAAGAAGTTAAAATGGCTGCATTAGGTGGCGGGGTTGATATTTACAAACCTGCTGGAAACCTAGTGATTGATATGGGAGGAGGAACAACAGATATTGCTGTTATTGCCTCAGGAGATATCGTATTATCAAAATCAGTTAAAGTTGCTGGAAATTACTTAAATGATGAAGCACAAAAATTCATTCGTTCACAATATGGTCTAGAAATTGGATCAAAAACTGCTGAACAAATTAAAATCGAAATTGGGTCATTATCAAAATACCCTGACGAAAGAAGAATGAAAGTTTATGGACGTGATGTTGTTTCAGGATTACCAAGAGAAATTGAAGTAACACCTGAAGAAATCAGAGAAGTATTAAAAGTACCAGTGTCAAGAATTATTGACCTAACAGTTCAAGTGTTAGAAGAAACACCACCAGAATTAGCTGGTGATATCTTCAGAAATGGAATTACAATCTGTGGAGGAGGAGCTTTAATCAACGGGATTGATCGTTACTTTACAGATACATTACAATTACCATCAAAAATTGGAGAACAACCATTATTAGCTGTTATTAATGGAACTAAAAAATTCGAATCAGACATCTTTGATATCTTAAGATTAGAATCAATGCATGTAAAAGAATTAAATTACTAGAATAATCATTAATTGATTATAATAGTTATTAAATTGTTAAGGAGGACAAAAACGTGAGACCAGAAACTAGACCATTTATTTCTCTTGACTTAGGAACTGCTAATGTTTTAGCATATGTTTCAGGACAAGGTGTAGTCTACAATGAACCATCATTAATGGCTTATAACAATAAAACTAATAGTTTAATTGCTTTAGGGAAAGCTGCCTATGATATGGTAGGAAAAACACACGGAGATATTAGAATGGTAACACCATTAGTAGATGGAGTTATCGCAGACATGGAAGCTGCACAAGATTTATTAAAACATATCTTTTCAAGAATGAAAATGATGAACATTTGAAAAAATGCTATTGTATTATTAGCATGTCCAAGTGGAGTTACTGAACTTGAAAGAGAAGCATTAAAAAATGTTGCTAAAGAAATGGGCGCTGAATTAGTTATCATTGAAGAAGAAGCTAAAATGGGCGCTTTAGGAGCAGGAATTAATATTGAATTACCTCAAGGTCATTTAATCATTGATATTGGTGGAGGAACAGCTGATTTAGCTATTATTTCATCAGGTGATATCGTTGTTTCAAGATCAATTAAAGTTGCCGGAAATCATTTTGATGATGATATTCGTAAATACATTCGTTCAGAATATAACATTGCAATTGGGCAAAAAACAGCTGAAAATGTTAAAAAATTCATTGGTTCATTAGTTAAATACCATAACGAAAGATCAATGCAAATCTACGGACGTGATATTGTTTCAGGATTACCAAAAGAAGCAAAAATCTTTTCAGAAGAAATTAGAAATGTTTTATTAAATGCATTTTCTAAAATTACAGATTTAGTAATTGAATTATTAGAAAATACACCACCAGAATTAGCTGGTGATATTATGAGAAATGGAATTACAATCTGTGGAGGAGGAGCTTTAATTAGAAATATTGATAAATATTTCTTTGATATTTTCCAATTACCAACCAAAATAGCTTCAGATCCATTAAATTGTGTTATCGAAGGAACAAAAATCTTTGAAAAAACAATTAAGAAAAACATCGAAGATGGTTTATATAATTTCCAAGAAAAAGGATTATTATCGTCATTAGGTAAAAAAAGAAAATAAATTGAAGCAAAAAAATATTAGGTTAACCTAATATTTTTTTATTGTAATTTTTAAATTTGAAATTAAAAATTAATCAAGATTAAATAACTTGCGTGCATTCTTATTAGTAATAAGAATCATTTCTTCAACCGGCATATTCTTTAATTCTGCTAATTTTTTAACTGTATACATAATAAATTTAGGATAATTCTTTTTCCCTCGATATGGATCAGGAGTTAAATATGGTGCATCAGTTTCCACTAAAATTTTATTTAATGGTACCATTTTAGCAACTTCCCGTAATTCCTGAGCATTTTTAAAAGTAATATTACCAGCAAACGAAAGATAAAATCCTAAATCTAAAAATTTTTGAGCCATTTGAATTGTTCCATTATAACAATGCATCAAACCTTGTGTTATTTTTTGTTCTTTTAATATTTCATAACAATCTTCATAAGCATCACGGCAATGAATGGCAAGTGGAAGATTATGTTGTTTTGCTAATTCAATTTGTTTAATAAATCAATGCTTTTGTAAATCTGGAGAAACAGTTTTATGAAAATAATCTAAACCAATTTCGCCAACAGCAATTACTTTATCACTATTTAATAATTGATCTAATTTCTCTAAATCTGAAAACCCATATTTAGCAACATCAGTTGGATGAAACCCAATTGTTGCAAAAACATTATCATAATGCATTGCATGGCGAACTGCTGCTTGGCTAGAATCTAAATCATAACCAACATTATTAAGTCAAAACACGCCACTAATTTTAGCATCAGCAATAATAGCTGATGTTTCTTCGTTCTCATATTCATGTGACATTAAATGACAATGTGTGTCAAAAATTCCTTGCATATTTTCCTCCTATTTTCCTAGGCAATACTTACTAAAAATTGTTGTTAATAAGTCTTCTTCATAGTTTTCACCTAGAATATCACCCAATATTTCTCAAGCCTCATGTAAGTCAACATTAATAATATCAACCGGAAATCCACTGGTACTATTATTATATGCATTTTTTATTGAATTTGCTACCTTCTCTAATAAAGAAATTTGTTTTATATTTGACAAAACTAGTTGATCATCTTTTGTAATCTGGGCTGTTTTATATAAATTTAAAATTTTATCAATAAGAGAGTTGATATCTCGGTTTAATGCTGAAATTAAAAGAATATTTTGTTGCAAATTTTCATTTTGTACTTGCATATTAAGTAAATCGCTTTTATTTAAAACTAACAAATATTCTTTATTTTTAATTAGTTTTTTAAGTTCGGGAATTAAATTCATTAAATCAGCATAATTATCAGCAACAATTAAAATTAAATCAGCATTAATAACTTGTTGACGTGCTTTATCAATTCCAATTTGCTCAATTTTATCAACTGTCTCACGTAAGCCAGCTGTATCAATAATATTTAATGTTAATGGTCCTAAATTAATCTTTCCTTCAACAATATCTCTTGTTGTTCCTGGCAAATTAGAAACAATAGCTTTATCTTCGTTCATTAATGCATTTAATAATGATGATTTTCCAACATTTGGCTTTCCTAAAATTAAGACATTAATACCATCATCAATCATTTTTCCAACTTTACTAATTTTAACTAAATCATTAATTTTTTGTTCTAAAATTAATAACCGTTGGTTTAATTCTTGTGTAGTTAAATCACCAACACCATCATATTCAGGATAATCAATATTTACTTCAATATTTGCAATGATATCTAATAATTCATCACGATATGTACTAATTAAATAAGTATTTTTATTTTGCAAATTATTCAAAGCTATTTTTGCACTAGTATCATTTGTCGCATTAACTAAGTTATTAATAGCATCTGTCTGAATTAAATTAAGTTTTCCATTTAAAAACGCTCGTTGTGAAAATTCACCTTTATTTGCTAAACGTGCTCCATTTTTTAGTAATAACTTAATAATATTATTTGTAACTAATACGCCACCATGGCAATTAATTTCAATAATATCTTCTCCAGTAAAAGAATTAGGTTTTTGAAAACAAACCAAAATAACTTGGTCAATAATTTCTTTGCCATCTCTTAAATAACCATAGTAAATTTGATTTCCGTGTGGAATAATTTTTTTTGAAAAAACTTTATTAATAATTTTATAACTATCTACTCCAGACATGCGAATAATTGCAATTGCTTGCTTTACCATTGCAGTTGCTGGAGCAATTACTGTATCTTCAATCATTTTATAAAACTCCTATTTTATTATTATATCAAACAATAAATTATAAATTCAAGCTTTAATTCTTTAATTTTGTCGAAAACTCTTGATGAAATAAAAAAAATCATCAATATGACAATTTGAAAACTAATTTTGTGTAAGATTATGATTTTGCTTTAAATTTA
>NZ_RXFZ02000056.1:0-5769 GCF_044714365.1 Spiroplasma sp. hy2 | reverse complement strand
HRTTTAAAAAATTTAAAGCAAAATCATAATCTTACACAAAATTAGTTTTCAAATTGTCATATTGATGATTTTTTTTATTTCATCAAGAGTTTTCGACAAAATTAAAGTGTTATTCTAGATAATATTATAATATTGTGTATATAATTATCTATATAGAAAGAAGGAATTTTACAATGGTATTATTAAATGACAAAAAACAAGATTTAACACTAAAAGCAATTTTTAAAGGTGATGAAATCAACCCATTAGTTGTCCAAGAAAACGGTGCAACAACTTTAATTTCAGAAGAAAAAACAATTTATGCTTATTTCGAAAAAGCATTAACTTTTAAAAATGCTGAAGATTTTATTCAAAATTTTATGAAAACAATTAAATATAGTTTAAATATTGATGTTGACAGTTTCAAAAAAGGTGCTGAAGCAAATACTCATATTTTTAAAGCACTTGCAGAAGGAACACTATATGCTTTAAATGATAATTATAATTTAAAAACAGATAAAAAAGAAAAATCAGTTTATACAATTAATTTAATCCATAACTGTGACAAGGCACCTACTATTTTTAAAGAAATTCAAATTAAAATGGAATTTGTTAATTTTGCTCGTATGTTACAAGATACACCACCAAATTTAATGTATCCAGAAGTTTTTGCTGAAAAAATTACAACAATGGCAAAAGGAATCCCAAATTTAAAAGTAACAGTTTTAGATAAAAAAGAAATTGAAAAAGAAAAAATGGGTTTACTTTTAGCTGTTAATGCGGGAAGCTATTTAGAACCCCGAGTTGTTATCTTAGAATATCTAGGTGATAGTAGTAAAAAAGAAAAAGTTGGCTTAATAGGAAAGGGAATTACCTTTGATAGTGGTGGATATAACTTAAAGCCATCAACAGCATTAACTGGAATGAAATTTGATATGTCAGGAGCAGCTATTGTTTGCTCAACAGTATTAGCTTTAGCAAAAGCACAAGTTAAAACAAATATTGCTGCGGTGGCTTGTTTAACAGAAAATCGAATTGGAGGAAAAGCAACTTTAACTGAATCAGTTATTACGTCAATGAACGGAAAAACTGTTCAAATTGATAATACTGATGCTGAAGGAAGATTAGTTCTAGCTGATGGTATTACTTATGCTATACGTAAATTAAATGTGGATAAATTAATTGAAGCCTCAACATTAACTGGTGCAATTCTAGTAGCTTTAGGAAAATGATTAACTGGTGTTTTTGCTAATAATGATGCATGATATGAACAATTTGCACAAGCAGCTTCTAAAGCTCATGAAGGAATTTGAAGAATGCCAATTTTAGAAGAACATAGTGCTGTAATGCGTAAAACACCAATTGCTGATCTAACAAATGCTGAAAGTTCACGCTTTGCTGGTAGTTCAACTGCTGCTGCATTTTTATGTGAATTTGTAGAAGAAAAACCATATATTCATTTAGATATCGCTGGAACAGCGGATACTAAAGATGGGCGTGGAACTGGAATAATGATTAAAACATTATTTGAATTATTTAAAGAATAATTTTAAACATCTTGTAAAAGCAAGATGTTTTTTTATTTTGCATTAAAAATAGATTTTGTAAATTGTAAACCAAATGCAACACTTTATGAAAAATAAAGTGTTTTTTATTTTTATATTAAAAAACATAAATTTATTTGCATTATTCATCGGATAGTATCTTTAAATTTAGAACTTTTATCATAAAAACAGATGTTGTTCTGTTTTCCCTACACAAAATAAAGGATATTTTTTATAAATCCTTTCAATAAAGGTATTATCCGATGAATAATTCAATCTTTAAAATTTAATATTTTGATGCTTAAAGATGGGCAACCCATCTATGGCACGAAGCCTTAAAGAAAGTGTGAAAGCGAATGGATTTACTCCTATTTATTTCTTTAATTCTCGGCAAGATTACTCCCTTGCGAAATGTCAGAGCGCGTGTTTTTTGCTTGTTTTCATAAAAAAAGTGCTGTTAAACCGAAAAAAAACAATATCGGACACTAAAAAAACAAGAGGGTTGGAACTCCAAAAGGTTATTTTCTTTATATAAAGTTGTGTAGGGATGGATGAAGCGTAATTAATAACTGGGTAAACTTGTTTTACTTCCGTCGGGGGATAAACTCTGTCTAAATATAAAGTTTTAGGATCGCCATCCACCTCACTTCGGTGGTGGGTGGTGGCGAATTAACTAATTAAATCAAAATATAAATATTCTTACTAAATATCAAAAACTTAACCAACAAAGGAATTTTCTGTTTATTTAAAAAATAAAAGAAAGGAATAAAATATTATGCAAGAATATAAAAGTAAATATATTAATAAAACTTGAAATGAAATAACAACTTCGTTTGATTGAGTTAATTGTCAACTAATTGATTGTCGTATTTCGCATCATAAAAAGCATTATGATTTACAATGTTTAGAATGAGCAAAAATGTATTTAAACTTATTTGAAAATAAATGAGATGTTATTAATTCATATATGCAACATTATAAAATTAATGATATTTTAGATTTGGCTACCGAGGGTTGAAAAATATTACAAATTGAGAAAAAAATCAAACAAATAATTTAAAATATATTATTGCAATTGATCCTGCTGGAATTGGACAAACTGGTATGATTATTTATAATGTTTTACAAAATAAAATAATTAATAATATTACTTTTAATTCTAAAAATGAAGAAGAAGCAATAAATAATATCTATTTAATATTAAACAAATTTAAAAATAAAATTTGTTCTTATTTAAATAAAGTTATTGTAATAATTGAAGATTATCAACTGCGTAAGGGATTAAAAATAACAAATCCATTATCTACGCCAAAATTCATTGGTGGTTTAAAAGTTTTATGTAAATATCTATTTAATTTAAATTATATTTTACAATCGCCAGTTGTTAAGAAAAATTATCTTTATAAAGGAAATATTAAAATGACTGAGCATGAATATGATGCATGAAAACATCTACAATATTTTTTAGCAAAAGGGGGTCTTATTAATGCCGCAAATAAAAAGTAATTTATCTAAAACATCAGTAACTAATAAAACTAAAATAAAAAATAAAAAGATTAATAAATTGGAATTAACTGTTAGATTGCATGAAAATCCTATTAAAACMAAAATTAAAGCACTGGTTGCTGGTGGTGTTGAAGTTGATGCTTGTTCTGCTAAATGTCAGTGGGAAGGATTAAATTACTCAACATTATCAATATATAACCCATCTATTTTAACTGATTTTTTGAAATTAAAAAAAGATGATGAGATAAAAATTAAAGGTTCAGTATTTAATCAGCTAAATATAAAAACTAAAAGATATTTTTTATCTTTTCGAGTTGATAGTTTTGAAATTATACAAAAGGCTATTAGAACAAGAACAAATACAAATATTAAAAAATAGGAGGAAAAACAATGGCATTAAAAAATGTAAAATATGTTCTTATTAATGAAAATAGTGAACCTATTAAAAATGAAGATCGTAGTTTAGATATTAAAACTGCTGAAATTATTTTAGAAAATAGTGCTGAAGTTGAAGAATTTAATGCAAGTAATTTAGAAAATAATAATCAACAAATCAACGAACTACAAACAAAAAACACTGAATTAATTTCACAACTTGAACAACAAACCATACAATTAAAACAAATTGAAATTAATAATTTTAATGATTCTTTAACTGATAATGAAGAATTTAAAAATTTCTTATTAAAATCTTATGATATTAATGATGATATTGAAATCATTAAAACACAATTGCAAAGTGTTTATGATGAATTAATTAAAGTACAAACTGTTAATACTGGTGGCGTACCAAAAGTAGAAAACAAAGAGAACAATATTTTAGATACAGACAATGTATTTAATAAATAAGAAAGAAGGAGATAATTATGGCACAAAACCCACAAAGAATTTTCGGAGATATTGCTAATCAAGCAACAAAACAAGACCGAGAAACATTTGAACAATGATATTTACAAACTTATCAACAAAAATTTAGTTGAGAAGCATTATTTGCGTGAAAAGAAGCCAATAAATTTGGTTTAACATATAAAAGAAAGAAAAATATTAAATATAATGAAGGTTTAGGAAACGAAGGGCAAGTATTTAATACTGATGATAACCTATTAAAATATTCAACAGTGGAATTTGAAGATGGAACAGTTGAATTAGATACAATTTTAACTTTTGCCCGCAAATTAGACCCTGTAGAAAGTGATTTTAATCCTAATCTTTGGGCTGCCGATATTGAGCAAGCAATGGATACTGAGGTTGCTTATAAACGCAATAAAATTTTAGAAATTATTAATAAAGGAACAGTTACAACTATTCAAGGACAAAAAGCAGATGATACAAATGCTTTACAAATCCACGATGAAATTATGGATAAAATATATGAAAATGGTTTTACTCCATCAGAAACAGTTGTATTGGGTTCGGCTGATTTTATTCGTGGAATTCGTAATAAATTACAGTTACAACTTGGAGCAAACGACCAAATAAATAGCGTAATTGAAACGAGTGGAGCAATGAAAACTGTTGAAGGAACAACATACTATATGGTTCCTAAAAAATTACCAATTATTAATAAAGATGGTTCAGAAGGAACAATTGAATTATTACCAAATGGTGTTAATGCAATTGCCTTTAAGTTTAGTAAAAAATATGACCCGCTTATTTTACGAAAAAAAGACCATACCCCATTAAGGGTTGGTGCTGCTGCGTTAGGTACTGGAATGGGTAATACTTTAATTATGGAAAAAGTTTTATATTTAGGTGGAGCAGTAGTTGAACCTAAAGGAATTATTAAACATATTGTTACAAAAACTGATATTAGTAAAATTAATAAATTAGATAAACCAACTATTCATGTAACAGAACCAACAAAAGCAACAATCGAACAATTAAAATCACAATTTAAAGATGTTGTTTTAAAAGCAGTTAAAGCCGTAAATAATTCTTTAACTGAAAGTGATTTCAATTATTTTATTGAAAGTAAAGGTGAAGATTGACCAATTAATATTACAAATGATAAAACTGTTGAAGTTAAAATTGAAGGTAAAAACAATGCTACTGGTCAAACAAATCCGATTGATGTTAGAATTAAAAATTCTTAATAGTACTAAAAAATAGTACTTTTTTGTTTTGTAAATATGCCAATTGGAACATCTAAAACAGCCCTTATTTATAATGTTAAAAAAATCCAACTAGATTGTCAATCCAACAACAAGAAAAAAGCTTTGGTTTACAGTTATTAGAATTTTTAGGAATTCAAGTTTTAGCACTTGGTTTATCAGTTTTAACTGGTGGTATTGCTTCGGCTGTTGGTCTTGGTGCGGGATTATCTAATTTTGCCGCAGCATTTATCTCGTTTGGAGTAGAAACAGCAACCGATTTTGCCGTAAATCAAATATACGATAAATTAACATCAGAAGTGACAGTAAAAAGTACTGCCTTAAATTTGTTACCAGCAATTGGTGGAATTGGTAAATTAACMCGTGCTGCTCGCACAACTAGAATTTTAAAATTAGCAAAAGAAACTAAATTACTTGAAAAATTAGGTGTAATAGCTGCTAATAATTTAGAAGATGTTGTAAGACAAGTTTCAGGTAAAAAAATTTTATCTGATAAATTAATATTTGATTTTACAAAGCAGGCTAATAATGAAACTTTATTATATACAATTGGTAAATTAGCCCGAAATGATTTTTATAAGGGTTTTAAAGTTTCTAATTTAGAAACAATTAATAATTTATTAAAAATT
>NZ_RXFZ02000055.1:0-5773 GCF_044714365.1 Spiroplasma sp. hy2 | reverse complement strand
TATGATAAATGATTAAGTTATATTCAATCTGCTTGTTTATTAGCAGTTATAAATTGATATTTACCAAAAGGAGTTAATGATTTAACTGGTAGTGCTTCATTTTTACAAGGTGGAGTTGCTTACTCACAAACTAATGATCATGAGGCAAATGATACTATTACTCGTGATGTTAAAAATGCTTTAAAATTAGCCGGCGAAATAATTGATATTATATCTAGTAAAACAGTATCTAGACCTTATAATTATAGTTTAGATAATTATGCTCATTCATGAGAAGAAGAATATAAACATATTAGTAAAAAAACTTTTTATCCAACATTATTATTTTGACTAAAAGAACGATTACAAACAGATAATTCAATAAATATTACTTATCCAATTATTAATGATTTTTCTAAAATTGATTATAATGAATATATTAAATTAATAGTTCCATTTGATAATAACACGATTTATTATGAAGATAATGTCTAAAAAGCAAAACAAAGTGGTGATATTCCATCAGATGGTATTAAAGATAGTGATTTAGATAAAAATTATATTGATAAGCAAGATGGCAAATATATTGTAAAAACATCACAAGATTTATTAACTAATTATTATGGTGCAACTGCCATTGATAATTTTTTATTAGATAAACAAGATAAATTAGTAAGTGGGACAAACATTAAAACTATTAATGGTAATTCATTATTAGGAAGTGGTGATATTTCAATTAGTGGTGATAATGATTGAGAAGAAGTTGATACTAGTGATTTTAGAGTTGGTCAAATCGGATATAATATTCCTAATTTTGATAAAAAAAATTATATTTATAGAATTTGAGCTTCAGGAAAAAATAGCAAAGGGGATTTAAAGAGTCAAGGAATGTTGCAAACAAGGCGTAGTTTTACACAAACAATAGGTGTTATATATGATCAAATAGGTGTTAATAGTGCATGTTTAGCATTATCTATTAATCCTGATGGATTGATTAATATTGGAGTTAATGGTCCAGCAACATTTAAATCTTTGGGATTTGTGTTTATTGAAAGAAAAAAAGTAATTTAGGAAGGAATTAAATTAATGAAACAAGATAAAACAACTTGATTAAAAGGTGCCTTACCTTGAAATTGATTTAAGAAAGACCCTATTCCGACTTATAATTGAACTCATAAAGATATTAGAGAATGAGATAGAAAATATAAAATTCGTAGTTGGGTAGTTAGTTTTTATACATTAATATTTTTAGTATTAAATTGTTGATTAGAATATGGAATGATTAATGCAATAAAAGATAATATTAATTGATATAATTATGGTCAATATTGAGGTAATGGCATAGCAATATTATTAACACCTTTATTTACACATGGAATTCAAGGCATATTTGTTGCTAGTAGTAAGCCCAAAGTAGATATGAAAATTGATATTCCACGATTAAAAATATCTAAAATGGGATTAGTATTTACAATTTTACCTTTAATTACTTTAATAATTTCTTTAATTATAATTTGAATTGATAAATCAAAATGAAAAAAAGACCATTTAAGACATTGCTTAGATTGTCGGATTAATCCGCGAGTTATTCAGCCAAGAATAGCAAAACAATGAAATAATTTAGATGGCATAACAGAGGAAAAATTAAAAAATGTACAAAATGAAAATAACAAAGAATTAAATTTAAAATAAACTATATAATAAACTATATATTAGGGGTGGCAGATATTTTTTGGGTGGTTATATAGTTTAATTTATAAATTATTTTGTTCTGAAAGAATAGATGGCCACTGTTTGAGTAAGGATAAGAAAGGAATTAAATAAAATGAATGAAACATTAATGATTGCTTTACTTGTKTTAGCSGGTGCTGGTGGAATGGGTAGTCTTGGTATTCTTGGATTATCTGCTAAAAAAATTAAAAAATATAAAGCAGAAATTAGAGAATTAAGAACTGCTGTTATTGCCCACGAAAAACATTTACGAGGACCTGATTATGCAACAGAATTAGCATTAAAAACAGGTCAAATTAAAAATGTTAAAAAACAAGTTAAAGTAAATGACAAAAAACAAGCACAAAAAGATGCTATTCGAAAACTAACAAATAGTATTTAAAAAATAACCTTAATTGGTTATTTTTTATTTTTCTTTATTGTGTGTTATATAAAAATTAATAAGATGTTCTATTCGTTGTGAATAAGTANNAARTTTAAATTCATTTCAAACTTTTTGTTCATTTTCATTTAAGTAAATATTTATATTCCGAATTTTACAAGAATAATATTTTCCTGTTTTTTGATTAAATGAATGTTTCATAATGTTAACCCTCATAATTAGCAATAATAATTGCATCTCGTAAATGATTACTTATTTTTTTGTTATTATATTTTCAACCTTTACCATATTGATAAGTTAAATTAATATCTTTATCAAATTTCCATAAGCAACTATCATTATATTTACTTAAATTTTCCATATTTTTAACAACTGATTTAGTATTTTTTGGTGATACTCAATTAATAAAATATTTGTAAACAGATAATGCTCCTAATAATCTTAATAAATCATCTCTATCTTTACTTGCATTAGCAGATGTATATAAACAATCTTCAATATTAATTTTTTCTTCATAATCAAACAATTTATCATTAATAAATTCATATTGTTCTTTTCAATTTTTATTTATAAATTCTTGTTTATCTATTAATTTATTATTTTTATAAACAACAATAGCAGTAGTACCAGTTCCTGATGGGTCAATACCTATTTTTATCAATTGGCTCATTCCTCATCATTGTTATTATTAACTGCTGGTACTACATTTGATATATCTTCTTCTTTAACGACATTATTGTTAGTGTCCGATATTTCTGTATAAGATGGGGTATTTATATTATTTGATAAGGATTCATCGTTCATCTGCCCCTGATTTTTGGCGACAGTAATATCATTAAAAGGTATATAATCAAAATTACCATCTTCTTTTATTTGTTTTTCATCTAAATCAATATCATTAATATCAACGCCTAATTCTTGGGCTAATTTACGATATAATTTTGCTTCAACCATTTCTTTTGGTCATTTATTTCAAGGGGAATATTCACTATTTCCACTTGGACTACTATTTTTTAAACGGTCAATATCTGCTTTTCTTAATAAAATACCTTGATAATTAGCATTTTTATCTTTTGCAAAAGCATAAGCTCCAATAATATTTTCATATTGACTTGTATTTGTCATAAAATCTATTTCGTGTAGTTTTGGCTTTTGTAAATCAGTATCTCATACAAATTTTTCACTTTTATAAATAATTCCGCGTTTTAACATTCAATGTTCTTGTTCCATTCTTTTTTGAAAAACACCACTATCAATAATAGTTGTTAATTTATTTTTAAATGGAATAATATTAAAATCTTTTCCAAAAATTAAACCTTTATTACTTAAATTAATAATTCCTAAAGCTGTAATTTTTCCATTATCAGCATTACCAACTAAATTAATATAATTTTGATTATTTTTTAATTTTAGTTCTTGCAAAGCAATTAAATTTTCTTGTAAATATTTAGCATTAACATTTAATTCATATGTTTCAACTGCTGTTGCTATTAATTCTTTTATTCCTAAATTACTCATAATTATTTCACTCCTTTATTTATTTTAAAATTAATACCTTTAACTCCAATTAAATTAATATCTTTATTACTATCTCATTGTTCTTTAATTTCATTTTTAACAATTTGTTCATCAACAGTTAAATAATTTTTAATAAGATTAATAAGTTCTAATTTATCGACTTTTTGTAAAAAATCATCATTAATACCAATAACCTCAATATCTTTAATTAATAATTTTTCTTTACGAAAATTACTAGTAATAACTTTTAATTCTTGTTCTTGTTTTGCTACACTTTTAATTTCTAAAAATTGTTCTTTTTTATGAGTTTCAACAATTTCATTTTGTTTTTGAAATTGAATATTAATAACACTATTTTTTAAAAAATCATGATTATTCTTAATATTATTTTCTAAATTCAAAATATCTTTTCTAATAAAATTTAATTCATCTTTAAAATTTTTTATTAATTCTAATGGTTCTCTAAAAACATAATCAATTTTTGAAACTACTAATTTTAAATCTTTTAGTGATTGTGATTTATATCCTCCATTCATTAATCAAGCTTGTTGTCGATATATAAATTCTGCTAATTCTTGTCCATTTTCATCAATTCATTTTTTAATTGGTAATGCTTTTAAACTTAATTCTTTAAAATCATTTCCTTTTAAATAAAACGGATAAGTAATATTTTTAATTAAATCTGCCATTACTTAAATTTCCTCTAATTCCATTTCATTAATTAAATTATCAATATATTCATAAGCACTATCTTCTGAATGACATTCTTCTAATGCTAAATTAAATAAATCTTCTTCAGTATAAACATAACCGTTTTCATCTTTTCACATACTAATTTACCTCATTCTTTGCTATTAATATTTCTATTAATTTTCTTCCTTTTTGTTCTTTAACATTAAAATAAATTATTTCTTGATTTAATAAATATGATTCTTCATTTTTAATTAAATTAATATCATCATTAATATTTTCTTTTTGTCCTGTTTTATTATCAAATATATTAATATAAAAATCATTGTACATATATATTGATATTAGATTTTTGATGGTCATATTTACCTCCTATTTTTAACTTGCTGGCACTCACTCCCAAGTGAAAGTGCCAAAGCGAGAGTTAGTTATATAATTAAGTATTTATTTACTACGCCATCCGCTTCGCCGGGGGTGAGCGGTAGCGGTATGTTAATTGTTTGAATGTGTAAATTGTAAATGCAAATGTAGCACTTTTTATATGAATGAAAACCTTATTTTTAAGCTTAATAGTTATTTTAGTAATTAATTAACTAAAATAAGCCATAAAATAAAAGATATTTTTGCTTTAATTTTTATAAAAAATCTTTACAAATTTAAAAAGCTTGATTTTACAGTTTATAAAGTGCTACACTTCATAGTACAATTTACAATGTTTAATAATAGACAGTTGTTTTTTCTTTGTGGAGCCAGAGAGTTTTCTCTCTCTTCACCCACACCATTTCAGGTCAAAGCGTTCAGTTTTTAAAATAAATCTACTCGCACCTTGAAGAGCCTAATGCTGACTTTGTGGTTTTTAAACTGCTGCCACTTCTAAGAAGTAATATCTATCGCAAATTTATTTATAAAGTGACCATCTCAATATTTATTGTCGTTTGATGTTGACCTCGCACTTAACACGACTATCGCTTATTAAAGCGTCTATTATTTCCGGACTGATTACCGCTGGGCTAGACCGCCTCCTGTGGAATAAAAACACTTAGTTATTTAAAATAACCTTCCACACTGCATTAAGTTGTTTTATAAAATCAAAGTTTAAAAGAACCAGTTTTATCATCAAAGATAATTTTTGAATTTTCTAGTTTTTGATAAAATTGTTTTTGTGTTTTATCTTTTATTTTATTCAATAAATCTTTATGATTTTCACAAGTTCATAAAACTTTATTTGATAAAAATTGTTCAGTAATGAATGATATTGCTTTATAGCAGTTATCAATATCACATATTCTTTGTTGCTTATTAATTTCCATTACTCACCTCTTTCTTTGGTGTTATTTTTTTATTTATTAGCGAAATTAATTAATTGAAACAGAGAAAAGACAACACCTTAAATTAGGAGAAAAAACAGATACACTTTGTAAAGATTTCTAAGATATTTAATAAATGTGTAATACAACTTTTAAAAAGTTAARA
>NZ_RXFZ02000054.1:0-5818 GCF_044714365.1 Spiroplasma sp. hy2 | reverse complement strand
TTWTAATTATTTTTTTCATTAATTATTTACCTCCATATATTAAAAATATACCTAATTTTAGGTATATTTTATAAATATCAAGAGTTTTCGACAAAATTAAAGCAATTATTTTAATAGGTTATGCAAGAAGTCTAATATAATAATAAGTAATAAGTATCTTATTGGAAGAAGTTGGCATATTGATGAAACGGTTATTAACCATTTTTAGTGCTTTTGTGTTAGGTAGTGGTAGTGTGTTTGGGGTGGCTAGTTGTACCGCGCGAGGAAAGCGTGAACGTGATGAAAAAGATGAATTAGATCATAATCAAGATATTGGTATTTTAAATGATATAAAAAAGGAAGTAAAGCAAACTTTTGAAGCGTGGTGGGATACAAAGGCAACAATTGATATTAATGATTATCCGGATCAAATACCATTTGTTGCAGAGTTAGTTGATGAGTTAAAAAAAGAGAATGATGGTTTGACATTGACGGATGAAAGAATTAGTAAATATCGTTTTTTAACACAGTTGCTTACTGGTTTTAAAGTAGAGTTTGCTAATTTGAATCAAAGTTTACGATATCGCTATTCAAATTATTATGTTGATACAATGCCGTTGTTTTTAGATGAGGATAATATTTTATTTACTTTGTATAATATTAATTTTGATAACATCGGGAGGTTATTAAAAGATACTCCACAAGAGGTATTGGGAATTACAGTGCAAGTTAATATTGATTATGAAGTGAGATTTAAAGGATTGCCAGCGAGAGATAAGATTAATGCTCTAGTAGTTATAACTAATGATTTAGATGTTTTAAGTAAGCTTCAGGATAATATTGAGGAGTATTTTACTATGTTTGTTAATAAAGTTTTAAAAGATCAAAAATTTCAAATTAGAGTGAGAAAATATAGTTATGAATGAAATCCTAGCAAGATAATTTGACTCATTGTTAGGGAGGCTTTAAAGAATGAAAATATTTTATTTTTTGGTAGTAATTTATTCGATTATAAAAATAGTTTTTTATGAATTTAGATTCTATGTCCTTTAAAAAGGATTCTGTTTTAGCATGAGCCGGCAAGGGATATGACCCAATGAAATTAACACCAGAAAATTTGTTAAATTTTTATAAAGAAACATATATTCTAAAAAAAGTAACTGAGTACGAAGATTCTTATGTTGCAATTAAAATTGGAACTATGACAGTAGAAAAATTTATACTTGAAGGTTTACCATTTAAACATTTGCGGACTTCCATAAAACTAGAACAAGAGGTTAAAGTTTTAGTAGAAAAAAATCTCTTTAATTTTCAGCTTGAGAAATTTGCAAAAATAGTAATGGAGTTTTGACATTATTTTAAATTAGAAACATATTATGAGAATCATCGTTTGGTTTTTAAGGTGAACCAAGCGACTTTTGATAAGGTACTTGAAGTTGCTAGTGTTTTAGAACAAAACTCAAAAGGAATTCATATCACTTCAATTTTTAGACCTATTATTAATTTTTTTAACAGTAAAACAAATTCAAATCTAAAACTATTATCGATTAATCGTTCTAGTAGTAGTGATTCTGGAAATACAATTAATCTAATTAATAAAACTGAAAAATCTTTTACTGTAAAATTATTAACAAAGTTTGCAAATATAAATAAATATACTAAAAATAGCATATTATTAATGAATGACTTTGACTATTGCTTTTTTATTGTTCCAAACAAGGAAGAAATGATTATTAATAATGGTGAATATTCATTTTTGCAAATAATTGAATTTGAGGTTGGTTAATTTTTAAATGAAATCTTTTAATTTAATTATTAAAAAACATATAATTGTTGCACTTGAAATTATAAATCTATATTATTAAAATATAAAAGAAGTGAGGATTAACAATGATTGAACATTTATATGTACATATTCCTTTTTGCGATCATATTTGTTTTTATTGTGATTTTTTTAAAATTAAAAAATCACGCCCAATAATGATTGAAGAATATTTAACTTCATTAGCACATGAGATTGCTCAACCCCATCCTGATTTTGCTTTAAAAACAATTTATTTGGGAGGAGGAACACCAAATAGTTTAGATGATAATCAATTAGAACAACTATTACAACTATTACAAAAAGTTGTGCAAAACCCAATAATGGAATATACAATTGAGTTAAATCCAGAAAAAATTACAAAAAGTCAATTACAACTTTTAAAGAAATATCAGATTAACCGTCTTTCAATTGGTGTTGAAACTTTTAATGATCAGTTATTAAAAAAAGTTAATCGTTATCATAATAGTGCTGCTGTTGTTAATAGTTATTACTTAGCTCGTCAAGAAGGTTTTGATAATATTTCGTTTGACTTAATTTATAATTTATTTGATCAAACACAACCTGATATTGAGGGAGATTTGTTAATAATTCAAAAATTACAACCTGATCATATTAGTTGATATTCATTAATTTTAAAAAAAAATTCATATTGGGGTAAAACAAAACTTAAATTACCAGAGTATGATATTGCATTTGATGAAATTATTAATACTGCATTAACTAAAATAGGTTATGAAAGATACGAAATTTCAAATTATACTAATAACAACAAAAAATCACAACATAATTTAGCGTATTGAACTAATAAGTCTTTTTGACTGCTTGGCCCTAGTGCAGCTGGTTTTATTAATAATGATGGTTACTATTTATTACAGAATTCGCGAAAATATGCTAACTGAACACAAACTAAAACAGAATTGTCGGTAAAGGATTATTATTTTCAAATTTTAATGATGGGATTACGTGTTTTAAATGGCATTGATTTAACAAAGGTTAGAGATGCAAAAGCAGCAGTAGATTACTATCAAAAGAAAATTGATGTAGAAGTACAAAAAAATAATTTAGTTTTTGATAATAATCATTTACGTTGTACAAGCCAAGGTTTAAATATTTTAAATGATATTTTAGTTAATATTATGGATTAAGACTTATGCTATAATGTAACTAAAGAAGAACTGTGAATAATTAGAATTGATAATTAAGAAAATATAAGAGATTAAAACTATAAGAAAGGAAGAAAATTATGGAAATTAATGTTGATAAATTACTAACAGAATACTTTGATGAAGCTTTACAAAAAATTCAGGATATTATTCGAATTCCTTCAGTTCGTAGTGAAGAAAAACCAGAAGCACCATTTGGTGAAGGAACAAAAAAAGTTTTAGAATATGTCATTAAGTTAGGAACAGAATTAGGTTTCAAAACATATCAAGATTCAGAAAATCGTTATGGTTATGTTGAATATGGTTCTGGTTCAGAAATTTTTGCGATTTTAGGACATTTAGATGTTGTTCCGTCAGGTGATTTTAACAAGTGAGAGTTTGAACCATTTAAACCACAAATTTAAAGATAATAAATTGTTTGGTCGAGGAGCAATTGATGACAAAGGTCCGACAATTATTAATTTGTATGCTTTAAAATATTTAAAAGATCATAATTATCGTCCAGATTATACGATTCGTTTAATTTTTGGTTTAACAGAAGAAACAGATTGAGCGTCAATTAAAGCTTATATGGAAACAGAGGGAGTACCTTGCCTTAGGATATACGCCAGATGGAGAATTTCCTGTTGTATATGCTGAAAAAGGAATTATTAATGCTGATATCATTGATAAAGGTGAGTCATTCACATTAATAGGTGGTGAAGCGTATAATTCTGTTGCTGATGTTGTTAGTTACCAAGGTCCATATTTGGATGATATTAAAACTAAATTAGAACAAAAAAAATATTGAAACAAAGGTAGAAAATGATTGCTTAATTGTTAAAGGAAAATCTTCACATGGTAGTTTACCAGAGCGAGGAATCAATGCTGCTTTAATTACTTTAGCAACATATGCTGAATTAAATAATAATTCAATGATTGCAAATTTTGCAAAAAAAAAACATTTATATAATAATTTTCATTTTGGTCATCTTTTCCCAGATATGAAAGATGAAACCGGATTATTAATTGTTAATAATGGAATAGTTGAAATTAATCAAGAAAAAACACGCTTAACTTTAAATATGCGCGTTCCAATTTCATATAAATTACCTGATGTACAAAAACCATTAACAGCAGAATTAAAAAATATAACTTGGAATTAACAAATATTTCTTGGCAAGAAGCACTTTATATGCCAGTTAATAGTCTAATGATTAAAAATATTATGAAAGTTTACCAAGAGGAGGTGACTGGTGATACCCACACAAAACCTGTAGCAATCGGTGGTGGAACATATGCTAAAGCAATGCCAAATTGTGTGGCATTTGGCGCTGAATTTGTTATTAATGAATCAACAATGCACTCTTATAATGAGTATGTTAAGCTTGATGATTTAAAAAAATGTTAGAAATTTATACAAAAGCGATTCCTTTGTTAGCAAAAAAATAGCGTAGTCCTTAATTTAAATAATGATATCTATTCATCTTTTTCACAAATAAAAAATAATTATTATTGTAAATTGTAAATGCAAATGTAGCACTTTTTATATGAATGAAAACCTTATTTTTAAGCTTAATAGTTATTTTAGTAATTAATTAACTAAAATAAGCCATAAAATAAAAGATATTTTTGCTTTAATTTTTATAAAAAATCTTTACAAATTTAAAAAGCTTGATTTTACAGTTTATAAAGTGCTACACTTCATAGTACAATTTACATATTGTAAATTGTAAATGCAAATGTAGCACTTTTTATATGAATGAAAACCTTATTTTTAAGCTTAATAGTTATTTTAGTAATTAATTAACTAAAATAAGCCATAAAATAAAAGATATTTTTGCTTTAATTTTTATAAAAAATCTTTACAAATTTAAAAAGCTTGATTTTACAGTTTATAAAGTGCTACACTTCATAGTACAATTTACATATTCAAAAAATAGATGATAAATGATTTACGATCAATGACGGCGATAGAAAATGTGGTAAATAATTATTTTTTTGATATAATTAAATTGTTTTAGATATAGTAATTATAAAAAATATTAAAGGAACATGAATTATCAACTATGAAAAAAATATTAAGTCTTTTAGGAACAATCACTTTAATTGGAACAAGCACAATCAGTTTAGTTGCTTGTAATAAACCACAATATAATAAATATGAATTAAAAGAAGAAAAAGAAAAACCAAGCTCACATACTGTATTAAATAATAATAAATGTATTAATATTTTTAATATTCAAGATGAAAAAATAAATTTAAATAAAATAAATGAAATTATAAACAGTAGTGAATCTAAACCTGAAAATAATTATCAATGTAATATGGTGTTACAAAACATAAAAGATAAAAACAATGTTACATCACAAGAAATATTAGAAAATATAAATCCTATTATCTTAAAAATGTTTAATTTTGTAAAAAAAGAAATTACAATAAATGATTATAATATTGTTGTTTATAATTCACGTAATTTTAATGATATTTTAAAAACAATAGATATGAAAAAATATTGAAGAACAATATATTTTAAAATATTTTCTAAAAATAAAAATTTATTTTCAGGAGAAACACCATATATAAGTATTAAATTTAGAAATTTGGAATAAGTTAATTAATTTTTTATATTCCCATTTTAAAACGATATGGATATGAACTATAAAATAACGCATTATACGGGTCGTGGTACATTTTACTATCGGGTGTGTTTGTTTTGGTATCGCTAAACTTTAATTCACTAATACACTTATCTAAAAATGGGAAATTATCTAATATGCCATATATTTTGCCTTGGACAAACATTTTTCTTATTCATGTTACACGATTGATTATACCCGCTTCTTTATTCAACGAAGTTTGATGTTTTTTW
>NZ_RXFZ02000053.1:0-5827 GCF_044714365.1 Spiroplasma sp. hy2 | reverse complement strand
AWTAAATTTTTAAATAAAAGACATAATTAATTAAAATTATAATTTGCTATTAGTATCTTTTTAAAAATATTTACAATTATTTTAATAGGTTATGCAAGAAGTCTATTTTATCTTTCAACAGTATTTTCTTCTACTGCATCATTTTCATTTTCTGTGATATTTTTATACACATCGCTAACTTTTGTTGAATCTAACTTTGGAACTGTAATAATTGTTTCTTTTCTTAATTCTGGAACTGGTTTTGCTGGTGGTAAATAATCATAGATTGGTTCATTTTTAGAAGATGGAATATTATCATAAATTGGCTCAGGAATTGCCTCATAAATTGAATCATAAATTGACTCATCATTTAATTTAATCGGAATTTCATAACCATCTTCATCTTTAGTACTATCATTATTTAAAAAAGTTCAAGATATATTAGTTAAAAAACCTGGTTCAAAATTTAAATTTTGCTCTGAATCAGTAATTTTTCGATAACTTTCCATTGTTTCTATTAAATTATATGTGTTTTTTGTTGCAATTTGTACTGATTGCTTTTTACTAAAACCTAATGCTCTTGCAAGTTTTTTAATGTGTTTTCTTGTATTTTTTAGAATTTTTTTTACTAATTTTTCAACTTTTACCATAGCACGCATAGTTTTTACCCTTTATCATTATTATATTTATTAAGGACTAACAAATATAAGCCATGTACTTTAAAAACTATTTTTTAAATCATATACAACAAGATACTACTATACTTAAATTATTTTGTCAATTTAGAGTTAAAACAAAGAAAATAAAAATGTATCAAATTGATACATTTTAAAAATTAGTTTGTGCCAAAAACATTTTTGAAAACTTCATCATATGTTCCAACTGGAATAATATTCAATGTTTCTTGCACTTCTTTTGGAATATCTTCAATATCTTTAATATTTTTATGTGGAATTAAAATTGTTTTTAAACCACTACGGTTCGCAGAAATTGATTTTTCTCTTAAGCCACCAATCGGTAAGACTTGTCCTCGTAAAGTAATTTCACCAGTCATTCCAATATCTTTCGATACTGGACGATTACTTAAAGCACTGATAATTGCTGTTGTTAAGGTAATTCCAGCTGATGGTCCATCTTTTGGTACTGCTCCTTCTGGAACATGAATATGAATATCATGTGTTTCAAAGAATTTTGGATCAATATTAAATTTGCCAGAATTTGCTTTTACATAGTCTAACGCAATTGATGCTGATTCTTTCATTATGTCACCTAATTTTCCAGTTAACACTAATGAACCTTTTCCTAAGAAACTATTAACTTCAATTGGTAAAATATCACCACCAAATTGAGTATATGCTAATCCTGTTACAACTCCAACTTGTGATTCTTTTTCTTTTTCGGTATGTTCAAAACGACGTTTACCTAATAAATCATTAACAGTATCTGGTTTAACTGTTAAATTAACCATTTCTTTATTTAAGAACTTAACAATAAATTTCCGTGCAACAGCATTTAAATCTCGTTCTAACTGACGAACTCCTGCTTCACGCGTATAATATTTAATTATTTCATTAATTGCATCATCAGTAATTATTAATTGTCCATCTGCTAAACCATTATTACTTAATACTTTTGGAACTAAATAATCTTTTGCAATATGGAATTTTTCCAATTCAGTATATGATGATAATTGAATAATTTCCATTCGGTCAATTAAAGCTTCTGGAATATTATCATAATAATTGGCTGTTGCAATAAACATAACATCACTTAAATCATATGTTTCTTCTAAGTAGTGGTCAGAAAAGGTTGAATTTTGTTCTGGATCTAATACTTCTAACATTGCACTAGCGGGGTCACCACGATAATCTGATGCCATTTTGTCAATTTCATCTAATAAAAATAATGGATTTATTGAACCAGCACGTTTCATTGACTGAATAATGCGGCCTGGCATCGCTCCAATATATGTTTTACGATGCCCGCGAATTTCTGATTCATCTTTTACGCCTCCCAAGGCCATTTTAACAAATTTTCGTCCTGTTGCTTCAGCAATTGATTTTGCTAAACTTGTTTTCCCAACCCCCGGTGGCCCTACTAAACAAATAATTTGTCCTTTTAAAGATTTAGTCATTGTTTTAACGGCTAAGTATTCAATAATTCTTTCCTTAACTTTATCTAAACCAAAATGATATTTATCTAACACTTCTTTTGCAAATTTTAAATCATTTTTTTCTTCTGTTTTTTCCCATCATGGAATTTGCATCATTCAATCAATATAAGTTCGAATAATATTTGATTCACTTGATGCTTGTGGTAATGCTTCGTAACGAGTGATTTCTTGTTCAATTCGTTCTTTAATATTTTTTGGAAATGGTTCTTTTGCTAATCGTTCTTTATATAATTTCATTTCGTCAGCAGCGCCATCAAATTCATCTAGTTCATCTTTAATTGCTTTTAATTTTTCTCGTAAGTAATATTCACGTTGTTGTTCATCAACTCGTTCTTTAATTTTTTTGCTAATTTTATTATCAATATCATTGGCTTGTTGTTTATTAACTAAATGATCAAAAATAATTTGAAGTCTTTTTTCAACATCTAATTCTTCAATAATTTCTTGTTTTTTTGCCACTGGAATAAATGGTAAAAATTGGGCAATTGTATCAACAACTTCATTCCCATCAACTGAATCACCAATTTGATCTAATAAATCTTCTGGCAAAATATCTTGTAATTCCATTAATTCTTTAATATTCGCTGTTAATTTTTCAACAATTTTATCTTCTGATTTAACAAATGATTTTAAAATATCAATATCAGCAGCATAAAATTCTCCTTCGCGTAAATCTAAAATTTTTACTCGATCAACTGCTTTAAAATTAACTGTTAGACTACCATCTTCCCATACTTTACGAATTTTTAACTCTGCTAAAATCCCAATTCGATAAATTTCAGATAATTTTGGATTATCTTCTAACGGTTTTTTTTGACTAACTAACACAATATGATTATCAAAATCCTTGCTAGCTGTATTCACCGCTAAAATTGATTTATCTCGTCCTACCTCTAATACTTGTTCAAAGCCTGGAAAAATATAACTACCCC
Source organism: Spiroplasma sp. hy2 (assembly GCF_044714365.1). Classification (NCBI taxonomy): domain Bacteria; kingdom Bacillati; phylum Mycoplasmatota; class Mollicutes; order Entomoplasmatales; family Spiroplasmataceae; genus Spiroplasma; species Spiroplasma sp. hy2. Next base: position 2,743 of record NZ_RXFZ02000053.1, on the reverse strand, counting down.
GTGTTACAAGAACGGGTACATTTTTTAATTGTGTTATTTTTGAATCCATCTTCAAAACACCTCCTGTTTCTTTTCTTCACTTAATATTGACAATATCTTATCTTATTTTAAAAAATATCGCAATATAAATTTAAGTTACACAAAAATTATAACAAAAAAAATTAGCACTTGCAATAGGTGAGTGCTAATTTTTAAAAAATCATCTCACCTACTGTTTATTATATCTTTACCCCAAAATTAAGGAATACCAGTTTAATACTTAATAATATTCTTATTATATCATAAAAAGAAAAAAAATTCAGCACTTTTCATGCTAATACAGATTATCCTCCTATATAAAAAAACTAACATTATTGTTAGTTTTTATTCTATTCACCATTATTTTGATATAAAAAGGCAAATACCTTATCATGCATAACTTGTTCTTTTGCTTGTTGGTCGGATACTAATTTTGTTTCTTTCAATGCTTTACCATCAATTCCAAATTGTTTTCCTAACTTTTCATATTGTTCATCAATTTCTGTCTCAGTTGCAGTAATATTTTCATTTTGAACAACTGCATCAACAATAACACCATTTTCTAAACGATTCTTAGCGTCTTTAAATAACTCATTAAAAATATCTTCTTCTGACATTCCTGTTCGTTTTTTATACGTTTTTATATCCATTTGTTGACCTTGTAACTTTTGTTCAAACTCATGTTTTAATTGATTTGCTTCTTTACGAATAATTGATTCTGGTAAAGCAATCTTTGAATCTTCTGCAATTAAGTGGAATAAATGGCCAATAAAATGATCATATTCTTGTTTTAATAATTGCTCATAAATATTATTTTTAACATGCGCTTCCAATTTAGCTAACGTATCAATACCTTTCAAATTAACATCTTTTGCTAATTCATCATTTAATTCTGGTAATTCTTTTTTTTTAACTTCCTTAATATTTAACTTAAAAATAGCAGGAGTTGATTTTAATTCTTCAACATGATAATCAGCTGGGAAAGTAACATTAATTTCTTTTTTATCACCTGTTTTTAAACCAATCATAGCTTCTTCAAAACCGGGAATAAATTGACCACTCCCAATTTCTAAAGTAAAATCTGTTGCTTTACCACCTTTAAATGGTTTTCCATCAACAAAACCTTCAAAATCAAAAATTACTGTATCTCCAGTTGTAATTTCTGTTGTTTTTGGTTTAAAAATTGCAAAACGATTACGCAATTGATTAATATTATCATCAATATCTGCTTTTTTAACTTCAATTTTTGTCTTTTTTAATTCTTTATCAGTAAAACCAGTATACTTACTAATTTTAACTTCTGGTTTTAAATCAAATTCTAATTGTAAGATATACTCTGTTTTACTAATTTTTTGTACACTTGGAACTGGTGATGAAAATGGTTCAATATCTGATTTTTGATCAAACGCAAACTTATAAGCTTTATTAACAACTAAATGATGTGCCGCATCTAAAATTTTTGCTTCAGTTAGATGTTTTTTAATTAAATCAGTAGGTACTTTCCCTTTTCGAAAGCCATGAACCTCTAATTGCTCTGCTGCTTTTTTTTCAGCTTTTTTAATATAATCTGTCCATTCTGTACCATCAATGGTTACATATCATTTTCCAATTCCTTTATCTTGTATTTTTTCCGCTTTAAATTTCATATTTTACTCCTTAACTAATTATTGCACATAATTTATTATAACAAAAAGAATGACTTTAAATAACTTTTTTCCCCAATTTATTTTGCTTTTTTGGTCTAATTCTAAATAATAATTTATTTTATAATTCTTGTTGGGTTAAGTAAGGAAGATATTTTTTTACTATTTCAACTTGAACTGTAAATTGTTCTGCCAGATCTTGGATTACTATTTCTTCGCCATACATCCGATGACCTTGATATATAATTGCAATTGTTAATGCTTTTTCTTCATTATTTTCTAAAAAATAAGGATATAAGTTATAATAATATGTTTCTAGCAAATATAAACAAGTATGGTATAAACTAGGATTATCATTATAAACTCATTGGTCTAATAATTTCATTATGGTTTTAACTTGTTCATTTTCTTTATATGGTATTATTTGACTTGGATTCAAGTGAAAAATACCATTTGTTTTTTTCACTTCAAATATTTCTGTAATTTCTTGTTTTTTTAATAAGTATAATAAATAAATCTTTGTAAAATCAGTGACTTTTTTATTCAGAAAATATTTACGAATTACTGGTAAAATTTGTCGTAAATTTTGGTCTTTTAAATATTGAAAAGCTAATAATTGAGTTTCCTCATCAGATGGATTCGCTAAAATATCACTAATTTTTGCTAATGTTCAAACTGTTGTTTCACTTGGCTTTTGTTCTCGAATTTTTTCATTAACTTCTTGTAATAATGTTGTTAATACTTTCTCAACTTGTTGAGGAATATAAGGCATCAACAATTCATCATTAATTTTGATAAGTGCCCCATTGTAATTATGATTACTAATTAATTCTTTAATTTCATTAATTAATTCATCATAATAATTTAATGGTGTTTGCATTTAATAAATCCTCCTTAGATAAAATAATCTTTTATATTATTATAAWAATTTCTTTAATTTTGTCGAAAACTCTTGATATTTATAAAATATACCTAAAATTAGGTATATTTTTAATATATGGAGGTAAATAATTAATGAAAAAAATAATTACAGAATTAATAAATAGCTTAACAGATGATCAATTTTTAGAATTTTATGAAAA
>NZ_RXFZ02000052.1:0-5901 GCF_044714365.1 Spiroplasma sp. hy2 | reverse complement strand
TWWATGCTGTCCTTTCTCTGAATTAATTAATAATTATGGGTTTACAAATAAAAAAACAACCCTTTAATAAGAGTTGTTTTAGCGCGTTTCGTTTTACAGTTTACATATTTTAAAAATAAATTCACTATTTTTTACTTAATAAATGATGACCAAAAAAATACTTTATTATGATAATAACTTTAAATAAAAAGGTGACAAGTTTAAGTTATCAGGTTAGATAAGCATTAAAGAGTTTTAATTTAAAACTCTTTTTTATTTAGATAGGTAATTTCCTTGCTTTTTTTTTTTTTTTTATATATAATGGACAATAAGGCGATAAATTAATTTTGAAAAATTATAAATATAGTCTTAATTAAATAAGTATCAATAATGTTATTCAAAAGAAAGAGAAGGAATTATTAATGTTTACTGCTTATATTTTTATATACTTATATGATATAGTTATTAATTTTTTTACTACAAAATGAATTTATCTATTTATTAAACAAAATAATCCTCCTCCGGTACTATTTTAATTTTATTCTAAAATAAAAAAATTAAAGTGCAAGAAATAGGAGAAAAAACATGAAAAAATTATTAAATGTTTTAGGTGCTGTAACTTTAGTCGGCACTGGTGTATCAAATATTGTAGCATGTCATACAAAGACTAAGACGAAAAAAGAAGATACAACTGCAAGTGATTTTGAAGTATTATCTGAGATTCAGAATAAAGCAATTACTGCAATTACTGAGAAAATAAAAGAAAAGATGTATGTCGATAGTGGCAAAAATAATTTAGCAAAAATTTATGCAAAAGTTGATAATGGTAATTCAATGTATCAATTGAATTTAAACAATGCTGAAGATAAGAAATTAGCAAATTATTTTATTAATGATTTTACGAAGATTTTTGAAACAGTAAATTATAATTTACAGAATGAATATTCAAATTATTTTCCTAATAGTATGCCATTAAATTTTGATGAAGAGCATAGAGTTATTAATGTTAATTTTGTAAATGTTGAAGCGATAAAAAATAAATTTCCTGTTGATATTAATCCAGAAAAATTTAGTGCTGTTCGAATTGATTTTAAAGCTGCGGTAAGTATTAAATTTAAAACATTATTTTCAAGTTTTGAAATTTCTACAATCTATAATGTTAGTGAAAATACAACCGCATTAAAAGTTCTTTCTGACAAAGCAACAACTTTTTTAATTAAAAATATTCAAGAATATTTTAAAAACTTAGAAAACGCTGATTTTAGTACAAATGATATTTTTAAGCCTTTATATGATAATGTTCAATGAGATTTTTCGGAAAAAACTACAGCTTTAGATGAAAGATTAAAATTTTCATTTAAAGAATATATTAGTAGTAAAAAAGAATTTCAGAATATAGAAATAACTTATAATGCTGTACCTTTGGTTGACCAACTAACAAAAGAAACTTTGTCTGTTCAAAAGAAAAGTTATGATATTATAAAGGATAGTAGAAATATCCATGACTTGGAATTATCACAATGATTTAAAGATGAGAACAGAGATGGTTGAAAAACTAATAGGGGTGTAACAGAAAGTGATTTTGTTAATTTTTATAAGAATAAAATTGGTCATGGTTTAAATATTAATGAAGCAGATTATTTGGATTTAGGAACTTTTAAAATTAATTTAACTTATATTAATGTTTATGGTATGGGTTTGTCAGGTTATGCCAAAAACAATGATGGTGAGGATTTAATGGTAAGTTTACAATTGTCAAAAGCGGCAATTGATAAAAAATTAAATAATTGAGGAAAGATTATTATTGCTTTTTGAAATTATATTACCAATAATGAGTTGATTCATGTTCGTTATGGGGCAGTTCAAGTGGTAGTATCAAAATTATTATTTCAAAAGTTATTAGATAAGAATCAAAGAGATGGATTAAAAGGAACTTTGAAAGTATTAGTAGATAGTTTTAAAAGTTCTAAAGAAGCAACGGATTTAGAAGACATTGAATTATTCAATTTAATATCACATCCATTATTTGAAAGAGTAAAAGGAATGAAAGATAAAGATGGTGCGAACAATATTGTTTTAGAATGACTTCATCTATATTCGAAACAAAATTGAGCTGCTTTATTTACTTTTGGTAAAAAATTAGAGTATGGTTTATATTATTCGTTTGTAGGAGCAAAAGAAAAAAATGAGGTATGTTTACAAATATGACCGCGAAAATAAATAATTAAGTTTATAAAAAATAGGAGAAAAAAACTATGAAAAAATTATTAAGTGTTTTAGGTGCTGTAACTTTAGTCGGCACTGGTGTATCAAATATTGTAGCATGTCATACAAAGACTAAGACGAAAAAAGAAGATACAACTGCGCGTGATCTTGAAGTATTATCTGAGATTCAGAATAAAGCAGTTACTGCAATTACTGAGAAAATAAAAGAAAAGATGTATGTCGATAGTAGCAAAAATAATTTAGCAAAAATTTATGCAAAAGTTGATAATGGTAATTCAATGTATCAATTGAATTTAAACAATGCTGAAGATAAGAAATTAGCAAATTATTTTATTAATGATTTTACGAAGATTTTTGAAACAGTAAATTATAATTTACAGAATGAATATTCAAATTATTTTCCTAATAGTATGCCATTAAATTTTGATGAAGAGCATAGAGTTATTAATGTTAATTTTGTAAATGTTGAAGCGATAAAAAATAAATTTCCTGTTGATATTAATTCAGAAAAATTTAGTGCTGTTCGAATTGATTTTAAAGCTGCGGTAAGTATTAAATTTAAAACATTATTTTCAAGTTTTGAAATTTCTACAATCTATAATGTTAGTGAAAATACAACCGCATTAAAAGTTCTTTCTGACAAAGCAACAACTTTTTTAATTAAAAATATTCAAGAATATTTTAAAAACTTAGAAAACGCTGATTTTAGTAAAAATGATATTTTTAAGCCTTTATATGATAATGTTCAATGAGATTTTTCGGAAAAAACTACAGCTTTAGATGAAAGATTAAAGTTTTCATTTAAAGAATATATTAATAGTAAAAAAGAGTTTAAAAATATTGAAATAACTTATAATGCTGTTGAATTAATAGAACAAGTTATGAAGGGAGATTTATCTGCTAAAAATAAAGGCTTTGATAGTTTGAAAGATAATCGAAATATTAATAATTTAACTTTAGCTAATTGATTTAAAGGCGATGAAGGATCAAAGACTATTGAAAATGTTACAGAAGGTGATTTTGTTAATTTTTATAAGAATAAAATTGGTCCTGCTTTAAATATTAATGAAACAGATTATTTAAGTTTAGGTACTTTTAAAATTAATTTAACCTATATTAATATTTATGGTATGGGTTTGTCAGGAAATGTTAAAGGTAGTGATGATGAAGATTTGATGATAACTTTGCAATTATCAAAAGCCGCAATTGATAAAAAATTAAATAATTGAGGGAAAATTATTATTGCTTTTTGAAAATATATAAATAGTTTAAAAATTACAACTCAGGCAGTTGAACTTAAAGTTTCTAATTTACTATTTAAAAAGTTATTAGATAAAAATCAAAGAGATGGATTAAAAGAAGTAACAAAAATGTTATTGGATAATTTTAAAAGTTCTGAGGCAACAACGGATTTAGAAGACATTGAATTATTCAATTTAATATCACATCCATTATTTGAGAGAGCAAAAGGAGAAAAAATAGTTGATGTTAATGAACTAGAAGGCTCATTTTTAGCATTAAAATATTCTGAAAATGAAAATTGAGCTACTTTATTTACTTTTGGTAAAGATTTAAATAGTGGTTTATATTATTCTTTTGCTGGGATTGGGGAAAATAAATTACCAAGTAATTGTGTTTTATTTCTAATATATCCAATAATGAGATAAATGATTAAAAAATATATTAAGAATAATTTATTGTTAAAGATAGATAAATTTAAAAACTTAATCTTTTAATTGATCTTTTAATTCAGAGAAGACAATAAATTATGAAAAAGAACTTAGAATTATTATTACCTAATTTTTTTATTAAATACTAATTCATTTTATAAAATAAGAAAAGATAGAAAAAAAATAAATTTAATAAAAAGAAAAAATAATATAAGTAAAAAAAATATTATTTGTGAAAAAATTGAATTAAAAACACCTGTAACTAAAGTTGATGGTTTTGCAAGAATAAATTCTAGTGAAAATGTATTTTTTTGAACTAAAGAATTATTCCCTAAAAATAAATACTCATTATTTCAAATAAAAGGATTGTCAAATAGTTATGAAGGCTGAGCAGAAGGAGCTAGTTTTGACTCACAAACTAGCAATGGTTGGGTGAATTTATTTTCATTTGACTCTTCTGATAAAATAGTATCGGGAATAACTTTAGTAAGCGAAATAAAATTAAAAAGAAAAAATATTGGCAATATTTGATATACAGCTGATAAAGATACATATGCTATCGCATATGGCGAATTATTTTTAGATTTTGAATATGTTAATAATACTATTAATGTTAAATTAACAGCTAAAGCAACTGCTGCTAATCCGACCTTCTTGGGTTGAACCAAGACGCAGACAAAATTTTACTTTGAAATTATAATTTCTTAATTACATTATTTAAAAGCAAATTATTAACTTAATTACAATGTGCTAATAAATCAAAATAAAAACTAAACTTTGAAATACTTTTACAAGCATTTTAAAGTTTAGTTTTTTCTTAGTATATGATATTATGACAAAAGAATTAACTATGAAAATATTAAATTTATAATAAAAAAATGAAAGGAAAACATAAATGAAAAAAATATTATGTTTAATAAGTGCAACAGCAATTGGAATTAATGGGATGTCTTTTACAGTTGCTAATAATTCATATGAACATATAACTACTAACAAACAATTAGAAAAATTAAAACCAAACCAAATTATTAATTTAACTAAATATGATGATCAAAAATTAAGCAGGTCAGAAAGAAAAACACTAGAAAAATTTGAAATAGTTTCATCTTCGGCACGCCCTATTGTAGAATTAGAATTAGATAAACAATTAGCAAGGTTAGTGCCAAAAGTAATACCAAAATTATTAACTTCTAACCAGTATTCTTTTCAAAAAAATGCTCTTGAAAAATATTATAAATTTTTGTCATCGGACTTATTAAAATTAACACTAACAGCTAAGACTTGAATGGAAATAGTTGTTTTATTTATGTTAAATTTAAAAGAAGATTTTATAATTAAATTGAAAAATGGAATTGCTAATTTTCATAGAGAAGATCATAGTGCATGATGAAATTCAATTACAGACAATGATATAAATTCTTTTGCTGATTTAATTTGAGAAAATTTTCCTTACTATTATGACTTATTTCTTAATTTAGAGCTTGATAATCAAGCTGTAAAAATTACTTCTTATTTTGGATATACATATTATTATTGAGATCAACAAAATCCTTGAAAATATAATGATATTCTTGGTGAAAGAACAGAACTAAAAAATAATCAAGACAACGTTACCTTCCAGCAGGAATTGAATACAGTTGTTCAAGAAAGATATAGATATGATAATGACCAATGTATTGGAAAAGATAATGTTGTTGAATGATTAACAAGAACAAAAATTAAAATTAACAAAATTATTTGAGAGAAAATAAATACACTTTTCTTTTCCAATGGTAAATATGATTTTATTAGTAAATTAACAAATTTATTATCAGTCTTTCCTCCTGCATATAATGATATTAAATATAAACTTAATTTAAAAGAGTTAAATTCTTTTGCTGATTTAATTTGAGAAAATTTTAGTTATTATTATAATAGTTCTCTTTAATTTTGTCGAAAACTCTTGATGAAATAAAAAAAATCATCAATATGACAATTTGAAAACTAATTTTGTGTAAGATTATGATTTTGCTTTAAATTTTTTAAA
>NZ_RXFZ02000051.1:0-5947 GCF_044714365.1 Spiroplasma sp. hy2 | reverse complement strand
GTTTTATTCCTGTTAATCGGAATAATTCTTTATCATTAATAAAATCAAATTTATCAAATTTCATAATTTTAGATTCCTATAATTTCTATTTTAAATATATTTTATAGGAATTTTAAAATAACTAGGTTATGCAAGAAGTCTATTAATTAAAATAATAAACTTATCAAAAGTAGTAGTAATTTGGTCTTCTTGTCCATAAATTCGATAAGTAATCATTTTTTTATCCCGTTCTTGGTCACCAATCACAATTTGATATGGAATTTTAGCAACTTGTGCTTCTCGAATTTTATAACTTAAACGCTCATCACGATCATCAATCATTGTACGTAATTTTAACTTTTTAAATTGCTGATGTAATTCATTAACATATTCCAAATGATGCTCATTATTAACTGGGATTATGACAATTTGTTTTGGAGCTAATCAAAATGGTAAAACCCCTTTTGTTTTTTCTAATAAAATTGCGATAAAACGTTCATAAGTTCCAATTAAACCACGATGTAACATTACTGGTCTTGCTTTTGCTCCTGTTGCATCAATATAACTTAAATTAAATTTTTTTGGTAATAAAAAATCAAATTGTAAAGTTGAAACAGTAATTTCATGGTTTAATGCTGTCTTAATTTGAATGTCTAACTTTGGTCCATAAAACGCTGCTTCGCCAATCATTGGCACATATGGAATTTTTAAATCATCTAATGCTTCTTGTAGCATTTGTTCAGCATGATTTCACATTTGATCATCATCATAATATTTTTCCTTATTTGCTGGATCACGTAATGACAATGAATAATAATCAACAGTAATTTTTAAATCTGTTAAAACTTCATTAATTAATTTAAAACAACGTTTAAATTCTTCTTTTAACTGGTCATGACGTAAAAAGATGTGTGAATCAGTTAATTGCATCATTCGTACTCGCTCGAGTCCTGTTAAGCTTCCCGATGTCTCATAACGATGTAAAATGGCATGCTCAGCAATCCGTAATGGTAATTCACGATAACTACGTTGTTTATAATTATAGACAGCAATATGGTGCGGACATGCCATTGGCCGTAAAACACTAATTTCATTATCTTGTGCCATTGGTGCAAACATATTTTCTTGATAATGATCCCAATGACCAGAAATTTTATACATTTCACTAGTTCCAATAACTGGTGTATCAACCTCAATAAAATCATATTCTCATTCTTTTTCTCGGATATATTCTTGTAGTACTTTTTTTAATGCCATTCCATTTGGTAACCAAATTGGTAAACCAGGTCCAACTAATTTATCAAAAGTAAAGATTTCTAAATCCTTTCCAATTTTACGATGATCGCGTTCTTTTCGCTCTTCATATGCTAATAATATTTGTTCAAATAATTCACGCGAAAAATGTGAACTTCCAGTTAATCGTTGCAACATTTTATTTTTAGCATCATCTTGTCAATACGCTCCTGCTAAACTTCAAAGTTTTAATACTTTAATATGTTTTAAAGTTGTAACTGGATAAGTATTTGGCAAATATAATTCATTGCCAAGTAAGTATCCGGCTTGTTCTGCCCCTGTTTCTAGACAAAAAGTTAATAAATAAAGATTATCCCTATATCATTTTTTTGCATCGGTCAGAGTCCCTAAAACAGGTGTAATAGCAAGATTATTATTAATTAATTTTGTTACTTCCTGTTCTAAAGCACTAAGATCAGTTTCTTTTAAATGTGGTTCAACATCAAAGTCAATTAAAAAGGTATCATCTTGTACCACAATTTTAGCAATTTTAGCGGTTGGATATAAATTAGTAATTGCTTTTGCTACTATTAATGCTGTTGTATTATGCAAAATTGATAAGGCTAGTGGTGATTTATCAGTAATAATTTCTAATGGCCCATCAGTTGTTACTAAATAGTCTAAACTACGAATTTGACCAGCAAAAACCCCACCAAAGGCAGCTTTCCCTAGACTTGATGCAATACTGCTGGCAATAGCATGAATTGTTTGTGGACTTTTAAATTCACGAACTTGCCCATCTGGTAATGTAATTTTAATCATTTGTAATCTTCCTTTCCTAAAAATAAAACTCGCTCCCAATAATTATTAAAACAATAATACTAGGAGCGAGTTCTTCGCGGTACCATCCTAATTAAATTAGGATTTAACCTAATTTATCTTTCACACTTAATAACGAAAAGTGCTTAAACGTAAACTAACCGTTGTTACTAGTAATCTAATCGTTCTTTTATTAAGCTTCCATCATCCTTAACTTGCTGAGAAAAGAGGAAGATTAGACCATGGGTAACTAGTTTAATTATTTAATTGTAATTTCTTTAATTTCTTCGTTGCGCGCAAATAAAATTGTTGAACCAATTTTTGCTCCTCATTTTTTTGCAACTTCACAAATTGCTTTTTCATCTGTTTTAAATGCTTCATAATTATCAACTTTATTCATAAAAATTGAATGCCATGATCCAAAGGCAGTATACAATTCTGGCAGTGGACTAACTCCTAAAATTACTACATTCGGGCGGAATTTTGAAATTGTTTTTAATAATTCTCCGGTGTTTGAAACAACAACAGCATATTCATATTTTCCATCTTTACATTTATTTTCTAATTTTTTAGCAATATCAGCGCGTGGTCCTGTTGTTGAATTCATAGCATCTTCTAATTGCTTTTCATAATATAATTTTGAATAAAATTCATGCTCTGCTCGTTTATTAATCATTGCCATTGTATGAACAGTAATAAATGGATAGTCACCATTTGCTGATTCACCTGATAACATTGTTGCATCAGATCCTAATTCTGTTGCAAAATAAACATCAGTAACTTCTGCTCGTGTCGGCGATGGATTTTCTGTCATTGTTTCTAACATTTGTGTTGCAACAATAACAATTTTTCCTGCTTCACGACATTTACGAATAATAATTTTTTCTCAATATGGAACATCATAATAAGGAATTTCTAAACCTAAATCTCCCCGTGCAACCATAATTCCATCCGATGCGGCAATAATTTCATCAATATTATTAATTCCAATTTGTGATTCAATTTTAGCAATAATTTGAACATGTTCAGCTTTACACTCTTTTAATAATTTTCGAATTTCTTTGATATTACCAGCTGTGTTAACAAATGATGCTGCAATATAATCAATTCCTTGTTCAACTCCAAATTTAATATCATTAATATCTTTTTCAGCTAAAAATGGTAATGTAAAGTCGACCCCCGGTAAATTAATTCGTTTATTTGTTTTAACAATATGATGGTTGAAAGCTTTTGTTTCAATAATTCCTGGCTTAACACCAGTAACATTTAACTGTAATTTCCCATCATCAACTAATACTACGTCACCAACTTTTAAGTCTTGTGACATATCATATGAAACAGTAATTTCCGTTCCAGTTCCTTCACGGCTTTGATATTCCTTTGGTAATGAATAAATTGTAACTGTTGCACCAGCAACAATTTCTTGCTTCCCATCTTTCATTATTCCAACACGAATTTCTGGACCTTTCGTATCTAATAATACTGAAATTGGTTTACCAATTTTAGCACTAACTTCTCGTGCTCACACAATTCGTGCTCCTTGTTCAGCATGATCTCCATGTGAAAAGTTTAAGCGAATTGTGGTCATTCCTGCTTTAAACAGTTCTTCAAGGGCTCTCGCTGAATGGGTACTTGGCCCAATTGTTGTAATAATTTTTGTTCTTTTCATTTTCTCGTTAATATTAAAGTTATCCATTCTCTTGACAATCTCCTTCTAAAAATATTTTACCACCTTATTTTATCGTAAAATTATGATTTTTGATAAATATTCTGATTTAATTCATCAAATTTAGCTCAAATTTCTTTCCGTGATGGTCGTGGAATACTTAATGCTTCCATAATTGGACGAGCAATAATTTGATCACCGTGATTGCCAATTGCTAAACCACCTGCTCCCACAATAATTTGTTCAACAGCAAATTGTGCCATTTGAAAAGCACGATAACGCTCCATTGCCGTTGGATTACCACCTCGTTGAGTATGTCCTAAAACTGTCGCACGGGTAATATAACCACTTTTACTTTCAACTAATTTTGCTAATTTATGCACATCGGGATAAATCATTTCACTAACAACAACAATAACACTTCGTTTTTGTGTTTGATGTAATGTTGCAACCCGTTCAGCAATTTTTGTCTCAGATAAAGCAGCTTCGTTAATTGAAATAATATCTGCTCCACCAGCAATTCCAGCATATAAAGCAATATCACCACAGGCATGACCCATTACTTCCACAATTGAACAACGATTATGTGATTGCATTGTATCACGCAAGCGATCAATTGCTTCAACAACAATATTAATGGCAGTATCAAAACCAATCGTATAATCTGATGAAGTGATATCATTATCAATTGTTCCTGGTAAAGCAATACAATTAATTCCCATCTCTGTTAACCGTTGCGCTCCTTGATAACTTCCATCACCACCAATAACTACTAATGCTGCAATTCCTTGTTTTTTTAAATTAGCAACAGCTTTTTCTCGTACCTTTGGGTCTTTAAATTCCGGTAAGCGTGCACTACCAATCACAGTCCCCCCTAAACGCATAATACTATCCGCAAAATTATTATCAACAACTTCCATTCAATTATTAATTAATCCTAAATAACCATCACGAATAATATATGTTTCTAATCCTTTAGCATGTGCTGTTTTAATAACCCCTGCAATTGCCGCATTCATTCCTTGTGAATCACCACCAGATGTTAAAATTCCAATTTTTTTAAGCATGCTTTTTCTCCTTCTCTTTTGTTTTTTTTCATCTTGTTTATATTAATTTTAGTTGATATTCTACGATTGTAAAGATTTTTTTAACTAAAAAGCATAAAAAAACACTTACAAAGTGTTTTTTTATTTTGTTCCAAATAAGAAAAAGTAATTCTTATTTATCTACAACTGTTACTTTTGCATTGAATCTAAATTGACCAGTAATTTTTGCTGAACTATCCTTTGCTTTAACTGTTACTTCAACAGTTTTCTCTGTTGAATAGTCTTCCGCTTCACCAGTATTTGTAATTTCAAATTCACTTTTTTCTACACCTGGTGCTTTCGCTCGTATAGCATCTAAAACAGCTTGTGCAAGAGCTGTATTTTTATTAACTGCTTTTAATTCATTTTCTGTAACTTTTTGTCGATTGTCTGCTGTAATTTTTACAGTTTGATCAGGCACTGTTACATCTGAAATATCTGCTTTTGTTACTTCACCATATTTTGGTAAAGTTACTTTAATATATCCTGATTTACCAATAACAACGGTTTTATCTTTTGCTGGAGTAATTTGAACATATACATCAACTTTATCTGCTTTTAAATTAACAGTCTCTTCTAATGCTTTACCTTTGTTGTCTGCATAAAGTTCATATAAAAAGTCAGTTGCTTGTGCTGTTTTTACAACACCTTGTACTGCTTTTAAAACATTAGGATCTAATGCTTTTCTAATATCACTATCACTAATTTTTTCATTTTTTTGCTCTACAGTTACAGGTGCTGCAATTGTTTTAACTCTTGATAAGTTGTTACTTTCAGTTTTGTTACATGCGATTACTGATGTTGTCCCTACAGCTGATACACCAAAAACTGCTAAAATCGATAAAAGTCTCTTCATTTCTTATATTTCCTTTCTCTATTAAGTAGTGTTTTTATAAAAGCAAATGTAATTAAAATTACATTGAATATATAAGAGAAAAATAGTATTAATAATAATTATTAATTGCTTCTAACCCTACTTTATACAATTTATATCTTTCTTTTTATTTCCCTTATAGAAGCAATTATACAATAAATATTTTTAAAGACAATAAATATTTCCTTTAATTTTGTCGAAAACTCTTGATGAAATAAAAAAAATCATCAATATGACAATTTGAAAACTAATTTTGTGTAAGATTATGATTTTGCTTTAAATTTTTTAAAY
>NZ_RXFZ02000050.1:0-5953 GCF_044714365.1 Spiroplasma sp. hy2 | reverse complement strand
TATWAAATCAAATTTATCAAATTTCATAATTTTAGATTCCTATAATTTCTATTTTAAATATATTTTATAGGAATTTTAAAATAACTAGGTTATGCAAGAAGTCTAATGAATCAAGTAATATGAATCAAGTAATATTGGTTGGGCAAGTAGAAGGAACTTATGAAATTATTTATGATAAAAAAGAAGCAGAACGAAAACTAATGAAATTTTTACTAAAGATTCAGTGCCCTTTTAAAAATAAAGATGGTAACTATGATAGTGATTTAGTTAATGTTAAAGTATGAACAAATAATATCGATGATTTAGATATTAGTTTACGTGATAAAATAATTATTGCTGTTAAAGGGCGAATTCAATCATTTCGTTCCAATAATTTTGATGAAGAAAATTATTATAACGATATAATTGCTGACCGTGTTACATATTTAAGCAGTTTTAACTAACATTACTTAATATTATTAACTTAATACCAATTAGCCATTTCTTTTGAAGTGGTTTTTTATATAAATAAATTAAAATTTAATACCAAGGAAAACAATAGTTTCAAGAAAAAGAAATTAAAATAAGGTCTTTTTAAGTAATTATTTTTTTATAAAAAAAATTAATATTTTTGCTAAAAACACTTGCAAAAAAATGAGGATTTTATATACTTATAAAGGTGTCAGTTAGTAGTAATTTATTACTTAATTGTAAATAAAATACTTACTTACATTATCAAAAACAATACTAAAAATATGAAAAAAAGAGTCAAAAGTTATTGACAATAAACGCATAATTTTGTATGATTTGAAAAGTGTTTTGCTGCCACAAGAACGATCTTTGAAAACTAAACATAACAACAAAAGATAATCATTTAATCAATGAATATCCGTCATTAAAGCTAGGAACAAAAACGATATTTTTTTAATGAGAGTTTGATCCTGGCTCAGGATGAACGCTGGCGGCATGCCTAATACATGCAAGTCGAACGGGGTGCTTGCACCCAGTGGCGAACGGGTGAGTAACACGTATCTAATCTACCCATTAGCGGGGGATAACAGTTGGAAACGACTGCTAATACCGCATACGACATTTTCTGGCATCAGAGAATGTTAAAAGGTCCGTTTGGATCACTAATGGATGAGGATGCGGCGTATTAGTTAGTTGGTTGGGTAATGGCCTACCAAGACAATGATACGTAGCCGAACTGAGAGGTTGATCGGCCACATCGGGACTGAGACACGGCCCGAACTCCTACGGGAGGCAGCAGTAGGGAATTTTTCACAATGGGCGAAAGCCTGATGGAGCAATGCCGCGTGACTGAAGACGGTCTTCGGATTGTAAAGGTCTGTTGTAAGGGAAGAACAGTAAGTATAAGAAATGATACTTATTTGACGGTACCTTACCAGAAAGCCACGGCTAACTATGTGCCAGCAGCCGCGGTAATACATAGGTGGCAAGCGTTATCCGGATTTATTGGGCGTAAAGCGTGCGCAGACGGTTTAACAAGTTTGGGGTCAAATCCTGGAGCTCAACTCCAGTTCGCCTTGAAAACTGTTAAGTTAGAGTGTAGGAGAAGTCGATGGAATTCCATGTGTAGCGGTGAAATGCGTAGATATATGGAGGAACACCAGTGGCGAAGGCGGTCGACTGGCCTATCACTGACGTTTAGGCACGAAAGCGTAGGGAGCAAATAGGATTAGATACCCTAGTAGTCTACGCCGTAAACGATGAGTACTAAGTGTCGGACTAAGTTCGGTGCTGCAGCTAACGCATTAAGTACTCCGCCTGAGTAGTATGCTCGCAAGAGTGAAACTCAAAGGAATTGACGGGGACCCGCACAAGCGGTGGAGCATGTGGTTTAATTCGAAGCAACGCGAAGAACCTTACCAAGGCTTGACATCCAGTGCAAAGCTGTAGAAATACAGTGGAGGTTAACATTGAGACAGGTGGTGCATGGTTGTCGTCAGCTCGTGCCGTGAGGTGTTTGGTTAAGTCCAGTAACGAGCGCAACCCTTACCGTTAGTTACTCCATTAAGTTGAGATACTCTAACGGGACTGCTAGTGTAAACTAGAGGAAGGTGGGGATGACGTCAAATCAGCATGCCCCTTATGTCTTGGGCTACACACGTGCTACAATGGTCGGTACAAACAGTTGCGATCTCGTAAGAGGGAGCTAATCTGAAAAAGCCGATCTCAGTTCGGATTGAAGGCTGCAACTCGCCCTCATGAAGCCGGAATCGCTAGTAATCGCGAATCAGTAATGTCGCGGTGAATACGTTCTCGGGTCTTGTACACACCGCCCGTCACACCATGAGAGTTGATAATACCAGAAGTCGGTATTCTAACCGCAAGGAGAAAGCCGCCCAAGGTAGGATTGATGATTAGGGTGAAGTCGTAACAAGGTATCCGTACGAGAACGTGCGGATGGATCACCTCCTTTCTATGGAGTTAATACTTTATAGTAATTAACTAGTTTTAATGACCGTTATGTTTAGTTTTCAGAGATTAGTTTCTCTGACAATAACAAGTAAATGTTATTGGAATTGTTCTTTGAAAACTGGATAATAGACATCTTGTTATTTTAATCAAGTGATTAAAATAACAATAATTCAAAATTTCTGTTATTTTTAAAAAATAACTAAAATTTCACAGTTATATTTGTAAATAATTCTCAAAAAACTGATTTAAAATCAGGTCAAATAATTTATAAAACTTTGAAGTTACAAAGGGCGTATGGTGAATGCCTTGGGAATAGGAGACGATGAAGGACGTGACTACCTGCGATAAGGTTCGGGGAGCTGGAAGTAAGCTTTGATCCGGACATGTCCGAATGGGGAAACCCGGTGAGATTAATCTCTCATCATCCTATAATAAATAAATAGTTATAGTGAAGGTATACCTAGGGAATTGAAACATCTTAGTACCTAGAGGAAAAGAAAGCGAAAGCGATTCTCTTAGTAGCGGCGAGCGAACGGGGAACAGCCCAAACCAGATTTATCTGGGGTTGTAGGACCATAATAGTAGAGTTACAAAACTTGTTTATAGTAGAAATGGTTGGAAAACCATGCCACAGAGGGTGATAGCCCCGTATATGAAATAGACAAGACTCGAAATGGTATCCTGAGTACGGCGAGACACGTGAAATCTTGTCGGAATCAACGCGGACCACCGCGTAAGGCTAAATACTACCTATTCACCGATAGTGAACCAGTACCGTGAGGGAAAGGTGAAAAGCACCCCGGGAGGGGAGTGAAATAGTACCTGAAACCATATGCCTACAAGAAGTCGAAGCCCGTTAATGGGTGACGGCGTGCCTTTTGTAGAATGAGCCGGCGAGTTATGATAGCATGCAAGGTTAAGTAGAAAATACGGAGCCGTAGTTAAAGCGAGCCTTAATAGGGCGTTTAGTATGTTGTCATAGACCCGAAACCAGGTGATCTAGCCATGAGCAGGTTGAAGTTGAGGTAAAACTTAATGGAGGACCGAACCGACGTTCGTTGAAAAGACCGCGGATGACTTGTGGCTAGAGGTGAAATTCCAATCGAACCTGGAGATAGCTGGTTCTCCCCGATATAGCTTTAGGGCTAGCGTCGAGGTTAGCAAGTTGGAGGTAGAGCACTAAATGTATGATGGCCCCACCTAAGGGTACTGAATGCAATTAAACTCCGAATGCCAATTTTGTATACTCGGCAGTCAGTACATGGGTGATAAGGTCCATGCACGTAAGGGAAACAGCCCAGATCATCAGCTAAGGTCCCAAAATTTATGCTAAGTGTGTAAGGATGTGAAGTCGCTTAGACAGCTAGGAGGTTGGCTTAGAAGCAGCCACCCTTTAAAGAGTGCGTAACAGCTCACTAGTCGAGTAACTTTGCGCCGAAAATGTACCGGGGCTAAGCATAATACCGAAGCTATGGGTTTTGTATTTATATACAGGGCGGTAGGGGAGCGTTCTAACAGGGATGAAGGTAGACCGTGAGGACTGCTGGACTGGTTAGAAGTGAGAATGCCGGCATGAGTAACGTTTGAGGGTGAGAATCCCTCATGCCGTTTGACCAAGGTTTCCTGGGCAAGGTTCGTCCACCCAGGGTTAGTCAGGACCTAAGGCGAGGCCGAAAGGCGTAGTCGATGGACAACAGGTTGATATTCCTGTACCACCATATAGAGCGATGGAGTGACGGAGAAAGATAGTATATCCCGGTTATTGGATTCCGGGCTAAGCACAAAGAGGGTAAGGTTGGCAAATCCGCCTTGCATAACCTTGAAGTGTGATGGGGAGCGAACGGTTCGCCTAGTAGCGAAGTATATGACTCCATGCTTCCAAGAAAAGCTTCTAGTACTATTTATATGGTGCCTGTACCTAGAACGAACACACGTGGTCAAGGAGAGAATCCTAAGGCAAGCGAGATAACTGTAGCTAAGGAACTCTGCAAAATAACCCCGTAAGTTAGCGAGAAGGGGTGCTCATAGTAATATGAGCCGCAGTGAAGAGGAAGGGGGAACTGTTTAGCAAAAACACAGCTCTCTGCAAAGTCGTAAGACGACGTATAGGGGGTGACGCCTGCCCAGTGCTGGAAGGTTAAGGGAATTAGTTAGCATTAGCGAAGCTTTGAACCGAAGCCCCAGTGAACGGCGGCCGTAACTATAACGGTCCTAAGGTAGCGAAATTCCTTGTCAGGTAAGTTCTGACCCGCACGAAAGGCGTAATGATCCCTTCGCTGTCTCGGCTGCAGACTCGGTGAAATTTTAGTACCTGTGAAGATGCAGGTTACCCGCAACTAGACGGAAAGACCCCATGGAGCTTTACTATAGCTTGATATTGGGTTTTGATATAGCATGTATAGGATAGGTGGGAGACTTTGAAGCAGTAACGCTAGTTGTTGTGGAGTCATCCTTGGAATACCACCCTTGTTATGTCGGAATCCTAACCTAGATCTGTAAGCCAGATCAGAGACAGTGTCAGGTGGGTAGTTTGACTGGGGCGGTCGCCTCCTAAAATGTAACGGAGGCGCCCAAAGGTACCCTCAGTATGGTCAGAAATCATACATAGAGCGCAAAGGTAGAAGGGTGCTTGACTGTAAGACTTACAAGTCGAACAGGAGCGAAAGCTGGGCTTAGTGATCCGGCGGTCCCGTGTGGAAGGGCCGTCGCTCAACGGATAAAAGTTACCCTGGGGATAACAGGCTGATCTCCCCCAAGAGTTCACATCGACGGGGAGGTTTGGCACCTCGATGTCGGCTCATCGCATCCTGGAGCTGAAGTTGGTTCCAAGGGTTGGGCTGTTCGCCCATTAAAGCGGTACGCGAGCTGGGTTCAGAACGTCGTGAGACAGTTTGGTCCCTATCTGTTGTGGGCGTAGGAAATTTGAAGAGATCTGTCCCTAGTACGAGAGGACCGGGATAGACACACCTCTGGTGCTCCAGTTGTCACGCCAGTGGCACAGCTGGGTAGCTATGTGTGGAAATGATAATCGCTGAAGGCATCTAAGCGAGAAGCATACTTTAAGATGAGATTTCCCATCCTTTATGGAGTAAGACCCCTTGAAGACGACAAGGTTGATAGGTTGGATGTGTAAGCACGGCGACGTGTTCAGCTAACCAATACTAATAGGTCGAGGACTTCAAAAAAGCGAGAGCTTATTTACAAATTTTAGACAGTTTATTATCTAGTTTTGAGCGGATAATTTCCCTCAGATATAATCTGGTGCTTATGGCATAGTGGACACACCCGTTCCCATCCCGAACACGGAAGTTAAGCACTATTACGCCGACGATAGCCGCAAGGTGAAAATAGGGCAGTGCCAGGTTGAAAAAAGGTTTTGACCTTTTTTTAAAATATTTTTACTTTCTTAGTATTTTACAAATATGTTATAATAGACTTCTTGCATAACCTAGTTATTTTAAAATTCCTATAAAATATATTTAAAATAGAAATTATAGGAATCTAAAATTATGAAATTTGATAAATTTGATTW
>NZ_RXFZ02000049.1:0-6047 GCF_044714365.1 Spiroplasma sp. hy2 | reverse complement strand
TWTATTTTTAAATAAAAGACATAATTAATTAAAATTATAATTTGCTATTAGTATCTTTTTAAAAATATTTACAATTATTTTAATAGGTTATGCAAGAAGTCTAATATTAGCGGAAGAGAAGACATTAGAGAAACTTGTTAGTCCTAGTCATATGTTAACAAATATTGATGATTTTTTTTAAATAATTTTAAATGGGAAAGACAACGAAAAGTTAACAATTTAATTAAGAAAATATAATAAATTTATTGCTTTATTATATTTTCTAGTTATAATTAATAATGTTAATTTAGTTTAGTGGTGATTTTTATGATTGAAAAAATTAATGTAGCTAAAATTGCAAATTTAGTTCATGCAGCAGTAATTACAGTTCCTGGGGTCGCTGGATTCGCAAAGGTTGATGATACTGAAAATAATGAAGATAATGTGATAATGCTACTTAAAGATTACTCACAGTCAATTAAATTGAGACAAGATGGTCGTAATTTTTATATAGATATCTTTATTATTTTGCTAGAAGGAGTAAATATTAAAGATATTGCCCGAGAAATACAAATTAGGATTAAATATGAATTAGAAAAACTGGATATTTATTCAAACAATATTATGATTTATGTGAATGTAAATATTCAAGACTTATTAATTTAGGTAGGAAATTTATTAAAATGAGATATTTGAATGATGCAAGATTTACAGTTATATCACTTAGGAGAACTAAAAAAAGGAAATTAATTGATGAAAAATGTAAAGGTGATAGAAATGGAATTTAATGCAAAATCTTTTAAAGATTCACTGATCAGCGGTTATAATAAATTATATAATTTTTATCCAGAAATTGATAAATTAAATGTTTTTCCAGTTCCTGATGGCGATACGGGAACAAATATGAATTTAACGATGACTAATGCTGTTAAGGAAATTAATGAACTCAATTCGGAGTCAATTAGTAAGGTTGCTGATGTTTTTGCACGCGGCTTAATTATGGGAGCTCGTGGTAATTCAGGTGTTATTTTGTCACAGATCTTTCGTGGTTTTGCCAATGGTTTAAAAGAATTTGATGAATTAAATTTTGATTCAGTTAAAGCAGGGATTTCACAAGCAAATGAGGTTGCTTATAAAGCGGTAATGAAACCGGTTGAAGGAACAATTTTAACTGTAATTCGTGAAACTGCGGAACATGTTTCAACATTAGAAAAAGAAATTCCTGTTCCAGAGTTATTCCAAAAAATTGTTGATTTTGCAACTGAGTCATTGAATCATACTCCGGAGTTACTGCCAGTTTTAAAAGAAGTTGGTGTTGTTGATTCAGGTGGTTTTGGTTTAGTAAAAATATTTGAAGGCATTACAGAATATTGAAAAACAGGAAAAATTGTGCCACAACGAAAAAAACAGGTTGAAAATACTGGTGAAAATGTTGTTATGGATTTACAAAATGAAGAATTTGGTTATTGTACTGAAGCAATTGTAATGTTAGATCATAAGCATATTAATAAAATTAATGTAATGCAAATTCGCCAAACATTAGAAGATCAAGGTGGAAAATCAATTGTTGCAGTTGTTGATAATGATATTTTAAAAGTTCATGTCCATACTTTACTTCCTGGTTATATTTTAACTTTTTTACAACAACATGGTGAGTTTAAGAATATTAAAATTGAAAATATGAATTTACAAGCAGCCAAACATGTTAAAACAATTAAAATTGATCGGCAATTGAAAAATCCGGCCACTATTATTGCTGTCACACCATCAAATGGCATTGCTAATTTTTTCAAAACTGATTTAAATATTCAATTTACAGTTAATGGTGGAGCATCAATGAATCCATCAACGGATGATTATTTAAGTGCAATTGAAGCAGTTGATGCGGTTGATGTCTTTATTTTACCAAACAATAGTAACGCAATTTTAGCAGCGCAACAAGCAGCAAAAGTTGAACGTAAGTCCAATGTCTATGTTGTGCCAACAACATCAATTCAAGAAGGAATGGTAGCAGCTTTATCATTTGAACCGGGAGAGACACCGAAAAAGATTTATTCAACATTAAAAGCAAGTCTTAAAAATGTGACAAGCTTGTCAATTGCTGTTTCAGCAAAAACAACTTCAATTGATGGTGTTAAAATTAACAAAGGAGAATATATGGGAATTATGAATAAAAAAATTATTTGTTCATTTCCAACCTTATCATGAACAATGAAATACTTGTTTGACCGAGCAATTACAAAATCAACAGAAATTGTTACAATTTTTGCTGGTGAAGAAGCAGAAACACGCGATATTAATGCAATTCGAAAATATTTAGATGAAAGTTTTGATGTTGAATATGAATTTATTGATGGTGATCAAACATTATATCCGTTTTTAATTGCTGTAGAATAAATAAAAATAATAGAATGAATTTAATTTTTTTATTTATTTATCTTGAAATGAATTATGAATATGATAATATAGTAGGGGTTTAGATTTTATGGCACTATAGCCAAGGTGGCTAAGGCATGGGACTGCAACTCCCCGATCGTCGGTTCGAATCCGACTAGTGCCTCCATTTAAATCTGCTCAACATTTAAATACTGCTTTATTTCTTATGCGCCCATAGATCAATTGGATAGATCGTTTGACTACGGATCAAAAGGTTGAGGGTTCGAATCCTTCTGGGCGCGCCATTTATTTAAATGTTATTTTTTTTCGGAAAGTAGCTTAGCTTGGTAGAGCACTCGGTTTGGGACCGAGGGGTCGCAGGTTCGAATCCTGTCTTTCCGACCATTTTTTATACTATTTTGGGCCCGTAGCTCAGCTGGGAGAGCACCTGCCTTGCACGCAGGGGGTCGACGGTTCGATCCCGTTCGGGTCCACCATTAACTTTAGTAAAGCAATTAAACTTGATATGGCGGGATAGCTCAGCTGGTTAGAGCGCTCGGCTCATACCCGGGAGGTCAAGAGTTCAAGTCTCTTTCTCGCTACCATGGACCCTTAGCTCAGTTGGTTAGAGCATCCGGCTCATAACCGGATGGTCACTGGTTCAAGTCCAGTAGGGTCCACCATTTATTATTTAGTTGCTTTCCGACCATTTTTTGGAAGATTACCCAAGTCTGGTTGAAGGGATCGGTCTTGAAAACCGACAGGCGGTGAAAGCCGCGCGGGGGTTCGAATCCCTCATCTTCCGCCATTTTTTTAAAAAAACTTGCAATTAAAAGTTAAGTTATGATAGTATTAAAATTGTGGGGTGGAGCAGTGGTAGCTCGTTGGGCTCATAACCCAAAGGTCGCAGGTTCAAGTCCTGCCCCCGCAACCAATGGTCTTGTAGTGAAGTGGTTATCATGCCTCTCTGTCACAGAGGAGATCGCGGGTTCAAGTCCCGTCAAGACCGCCAATCGTGGTTCAGTAGCTCAGTTGGTAGAGCATTTGATTGAAGCTCAAAGTGTCGGCAGTTCAATTCTGTCCTGAACCACCATTGAATTTAGTTAAAAATAACCCTAGACTCTAAACTAATCTACGATTAATTTAGAGTTTTTTATTTTTGTTATATAATTAATAAAGGTGATGGGAATGTTTTCAAGATTGACAAAAGATATAACTTTTTATTTAAAACGTGAAGAGTGAAAGTTTGCGTTAAATGAAGACAATTTTAAATATAAACCACGCTTTGTCTTAGACCGTTATCAGAAAAAGATGGGAACTGAGAATTTCCGTAATTTTAAATATTGAATTTTTAAACGTTGAATTTTAAAAAATTTTGCTTATACCCAAGATTTTATTCATCGGTTTTATAAATATCAACGGAAATTAGATTTAGTGCTAACTGGTCGTGAACAAGAGTTTATTTATAATGTTGAAGAAGTTAATTTTACATTATGACGTCCCTTAAAAGTTTTACCAGTGGCATTTGATTTACAACCAAAGGAAAAGTGCCATTTTAAAAATAATGCTGTTAATATTCATCTTTTTACAACCCATAAAGATATTAAGTTTTTTTGTAAGGGAAGGGTGTTTTATTAATTACTAATAAGCGGTTTATTATTGATGGTTTAGATAAGAATAATAATAAGGAAGTAGTTCAGTTTAATTTAACAGATATTTCAAATGTTGAATTTATTGATATTGGTGTTAAAATTACGGTTGGAAAGCAAACTTATTTGATTCGGGAAAATAATCATATGTTAATTTTAGCATTGTTTTATCGTTGCTTGGGGCATAAGAAAGTTACCTTTGATCTTAAAAAACTACCACTAAATTTTAATTTTTAAGATAGAAAGATGAGAAAGACAAAATGATTTTAAAAAATGCGAAAATAATTTGTGAAGAAGTAATTTCAAATGGATGAATTGAAATTAAAGATAATAAAATTGTTAAAATTACAGCAGGTCATACTGACCAAAGAGGTTATGATTTACAACAAGCAATTATTATGCCTGGTTTTATTGACTGTCATGTGCATGGTGGATATGGTGAAGATACTGAAAAAGGCACAATTGCTAGTTTTCAAAAATTTGCTCAAGCAGTACCACAAGAAGGAATTACCAAATATTGCCAAGCAATTATTACTGGCAGTGATGATACTTTAACAAAAATTTTAACGGTATATCAAGATTATATGAAAAATTATAATAAGGGCCCGCAAGCACGACAAATTGGTGTCCATTTAGAAGGACCTTTTATTTCCCATAATTTTAAAGGTGCACATGATGAAACATTATTACAAGAACCAAACATTCACCTGTTAGAAAAATGAATAGAAGCTTCAAGTAATAACATTCGGATTGTCACATATGCGCCTGAAGAAGAAAATGGTACTTTTACAAAGTTTTTATTAGAACATCAAATTTTACCATCAATTGGACATTCAAATGCAACATATGATTTAGTCGCAAAACGAGTAGCAATGGGAGTCCACCATGTAACACACTTATATAATGCTATGAGCAAATATGATCATCGTCAGCCTGGTGTTGTCCTGCTGCATTAAATTTTGATGAAATTTTATGTGAATTAATTAGTGATGGAATTCATATTAATCCAAATATCATTAATTTAACTTATAAAATTAAAGGAGCAAAAGGAATTTGTTTAGTAACTGATGCAATGCTTGCAAAAGGATTACCTGATGGTGAATATCAATTTGGGCCATTGCCAGTTGTTAAAACGGGACAACAAGTTGTCATTAAAGGCACAACTACAATTACGGGGTCAGTTGCAACCTATGATTATTGTGTTCGTAATTTTCAGCAGTTTACTAATTGTTCATTCCAAGATTTAGCATTAGTTACTAGCACTAATATTGCTAAACAATTAGGAATTTATTCAACGACTGGTTCAATCGCTGTTGGTAAATTAGCAGATTTAGTTGTGTTAGATGCTGACTTAAAAGTTTTAATGACTTTATGTGAAGGTGAAATTGCTTATTCACAACATCATTTAACACAAAAATAGAAATTTATTTTAATAAATTATAAAACAATAGGGAGGAATAAAAAATGAAATTAATTATTGTTGAAGATAAAAATGCAATTGGGAAAGTTGTTGGACAAATTTTTGTAAATTATGTGCAGCAAAATCCAAAAGTTGTTTTTGGTTTAGCAACTGGTTCATCACCAGAAACAACTTATCAATATATTATTGAAGATTATAAAAAAATAAGACAGACTGAAGTAAAGTAACAACTTTTAACTTAGATGAATACATTGGTTTAGAACCAAACGACCCACAAAGTTATCGTTACTTTATGAATGAAAAATTATTTAATCACTTAAATATTGTAAATTGTAATTGCAAACACGCTTTTTCCAAAGCTCTTATTAATAAAATGATAACATCATTTAAAATAAATGCAACTATTTTTTAAAAAAATTAAAATATTTTATAAATATAACTTAATTTAATCATATTTAAGCATACTAAAAAATTATTTATTAAGTTTTATTAATAAATTTATTTATGAACTAATGCTAAAAATTCAAATGCCTTTTTAGAAGAAATTCAGTTAAGACAGGGGCGTAATTTATTATTAATAGTCTTCATTATTCAATTTAGTTGTTTATTATCAACTTTATTAA
>NZ_RXFZ02000048.1:0-6120 GCF_044714365.1 Spiroplasma sp. hy2 | reverse complement strand
TAAWATCAAATTTATCAAATTTCATAATTTTAGATTCCTATAATTTCTATTTTAAATATATTTTATAGGAATTTTAAAATAACTAGGTTATGCAAGAAGTCTAATATTTCCGACCATCACCAGTTAAATCATTTTCAAAAGTATTTGGTTTGCCAATTAAATTAATAACATCAAATCGTAACCCTCGAACTCCTTTTTGTAATCAATAGTTAACAATTTGATAAATATCTTGGCGTAGACTTTCATTCGTTCAATTTAAATCAGCTTGTGTTTTATCAAATAAATGTAAATAAAACATTTTTAATTTATCATGATATTCTCATACTGAACCACCAAACTTACTTTGCCAATTATTTGGGTAATTTGCTTTGTCACCAGGAAGAAAGAAGAATCGTTGCAAATAATCTGGATTTCCTGTCTGTGCTTTTTGAAATCATTCATGTTCTGTTGAACAATGATTAAAAATCATATCCATCATAATAAAAATGTTCCGTTTTTTTGCTTCTGTAACTAGCATTTCAAAATCATCCATTGTTCCAAAAAGCGGATTAATATTTTTGTAATCTGAAACATCATAACCATTATCTTTTTGTGGCGACACATAAATTGGATTTAATCATAAATAATTAACTCCTAGCATTGCTAAATAATCTAATTTTTCAATAATTCCTTGTAAATCACCAACACCATCATGATTGCTGTCATAAAACGATTGTGGGTGAATTTCATACACAATCGCTTCTTGAAAATTTATTTTATTCATTGATAATCTCCTTTATCGTTTCAAAGATTTATTTATTAATATTTTCAACCACTTTTGGTTGTTTTTTAAAACTAATTAAACTTGTCCCCTTAACTTGTAATATTTCATCTCGTAATTTTGTAAAACGTGGAAGTTTTTCTAAAAATCATGTTAAGGCCATTGTTACGCTCATTGTTAGTAATGCACTAAGAATAAATCACGTATACCCCGTACCAATAAATGTTTGAACACCTTGGATTTGACTAAATGATTGAATTGATAAAATTCCTAATCATGCCCTATTTCCAATTTCATTTGAAGTTACACCTGCAACGGTTAATAACATTGCACCACTTGCTGAACCAACAATTGCTGCTAAGAATGGATACAGAAAGCGTAAATTAATTCCATATAACGCTGGCTCAGTTACTCCCAATCAAGCCGACGTTGTGGCAGAAATTCCAATTTCTTTCATTTTTGGGTCTTTTCGGTTATTAATAGTAAACATTAAAGTGGCACTTCCTTGGGCAATATTTGACATACATAAAATTGGAAAAATAAATGTTCCCCCAATTTGAACTGTATCTTGAATCATTACTGCATTAAGCATCGTATGAACACCAGTAATTACGATTGGCGCATATAATAATCCTAAAATTGGTCCAAAGAAATATTTTGCAATCGGATTAACTAACGCTCAACTTAATCCAACTGAAATTGCACTTCCAATGATATAGCCAATTGGACCAATTAAACATAATCCAACTGTAAAAGATAATAAGATTGTTAATAATGGTACAAAAATTTGTTTTAGAACAGCAGGAACAATTCGATTTAATCCTTTTTCTAAATAAACGCCAAAAAAGGCTACTCCAATTGCCGGAATTACTTGCCCTGTATATTGAATTTTTCAAAGAAAAATTCATGCTCCAAAGTCAAATGTTGGTGCCACATCAAAAATTCATAATGAATTATTAGCACCTTTAGCAATTTCAAAAATATCGACTAACGGTGGTAATAACAATGTTAAACCAATAATAATCCCAAGAACTGGCGAACCTCCCATTTTGGCAAATATTGATCAACAAATTGTAACTGGAATATATCAAAAGACAGCTTGGGCTGGAATTCACAAAAAATCATCTAACCCTTTAGCAAATCCTGAAATACTTACCAATGAAGTTCCTTCCCCATTTCAATTTGCTTCTAAAATGTTACGAAATCCCAAAATTAATCCCCCTGCTATTAAGGCTGGGACTATGAGAATAAAGATTTCTGAAAAATGTTGTAATAATCGTTGATATCATTTTCCTTTTTTTACTGTTGATTCATTTGTTATATTTTCTCCTAATTTTTCTGTTTTAGAAGTTAAGTATTTTTTAAATTCAGCAAAATAATTATTGACATCAGGTCCAATTACAATATGATATTGCCCAATTGGTTGAACCGTTCCTTTAACATTATCTAATCCTTCTATTTCCTTTGAATTTGCTTTTGTATTGTCTTTTAAAACTAATCTAATCCGGGAAACACAATGAGTATATGAAATAATATTGTCAATTCCTCCCAACAATGGAATTAACACTGCTATTTCAGTAGTATATGTTTTTTTGCCATAATTTTTATCTCCTGTATGGAATCATTTCCATAGCTTGATTATAATACACATTTTTTAAAATATAAACTTATTTTAAAAAAGTTTTAATCTCATAACTTAAACATTCAATTGTTTTATTTTTTGTCATATTATTTCCATCTAAAATTTGCTTTAACTTGAGAATTATTTTTGTTGCTAATTCACCATAGTTAATGGCAATATAATAATGTTTTGGTAAAATTGGCAGAAAAAAGTCATTACTATTACAAATATCTGTTAGTAAACTATTAGTAATATTATTTTTCATTAAAAAGGAAATAACAACTTTATAGCAGGTATGTCTCCCTGCAATAATATTTTTATTATTTAAATCAATTGTTTTAACTAATTCTCAAATTATTCGTTCTTGATTCTCAGAAAAAAAGTACGATTGAAATTGATAATTACGACGTTTAAATCAATCAACAACAGTATCATATCGTGCAAATCCAGTTGGTAAATTTGTTACCGGATTCTCACCAATATAAAGAATTTCTTTTTGCTTGTCAAATTCATGATTCAGCGCCATTTCTTGGAGCAAAGTATACATCATTTCATTATCATTATTAATAAAAACAGTATCCCCTCATTGACGACCATACACAATAATTGGAACATTAATTGTCTGTAAAAAGGGGCGGATATTTTGGTCATTACTAATCGTAAATAAAATTAAAGCAGCTGGTTTACGGCGAACAATTTCTTGTAAATGTAATAAATAACGATCCTCATCATAAGTTGTTTCAACAACAAAAGGAACTACTTTAGCAAAATCATCATTAATTTGTTTTAAAATTGATTTAACAATAAATGTATTACTACTTGTTAAATCAGGAATTAAAATATATACTTCTAACATTTTCTTTTTAATTGAATGCGCAGCAAAATCAGGCTGAAAATTATATTTTTCCACAACTTTTTGAATTAAAAGACGCTTTTCTTGACTAACATAACCGCCATTAAAATAACGTGATACTGTCCCAACACCAACGCCACATTCAGCAGCAATTGTTTTAATTGAAATTTTTTTATTTTTCATTAAAACCTTTTTTTAAAAACCAATTTTGCTTAATAATGGGACTAAATAATAAAAATAGTACACAATAAAGCATTATTATTGCAATAATAAAAATAAAGAAATAAAGAAAATCTCATCGTTTAATATATAAAAATTGAAATAACAGTCCAGCTATAATTCCAGTCATAAGAAAAATTAGATGATAAAACCATGGGATTTTCTTAAAAATTTTTTGTCAAAGGCCTTTTTCTTTTGTCAATGAAAAACTATTCATGTTAACCACTCCTTATTTGTCATAATTATATGCTAATTTAATAAAAATAGTTTTAATAAGTTTATTAATTTAAAATATTTTAACTATTCATTAAAATTTAATAATTTTGCAAATAATGCTCAACATTCATCACGGGCAATTTTATTTCGACTTGATGTTTTAATAAAATAATCACTATCAGCAAAATTTAATTTAGCTTTAATAATCTTTTCATGCTTTTGAATATCATTCTTTTTGACCTTATCAAGTTTTGTTCCAATTAAAACGGTCAAAATGTTAAAATGTTTTAAATATTGATACATTTCATAATCATCTTGAGTTGGTGGATGACGTAAATCTACTAACAAACAGACAAATTTTAAATTTTGGCGTTGAGTTAAATATTCTTCCATTATTTTTGCAAAATCCATCTTATATTGGTTACCAACTTTTGCAAATCCATATCCGGGTGCATCAACAATTCGAAATTGATTATTATTAATTGCAAAAAAATTTAACATACGGGTTTTCCCAGGAATTTGCGAAACTTTTGCTAATTGGCGCTGATTTGTCAACATATTTAAAAAACTTGATTTACCAACATTACTTTTCCCTAAAAAAGCAATTTCTAATAAATCATCATTAATTCAACCTGCTTTATTAACCGCTGATGTAACATAACTTGCATTTTTAAACTTAAACATTATTTTTCCTCCATCTGACGATTAATTTCATACATTAAAATTGTTCCTGCCTGAGCAACATTTAATGACTCAAGTTGTGAATTAATTTTAATTTGGACATTATAATCACTAATTTCTTGCACTGTGGTGGAAAGGCCATGCCCCTCATTACCCAATGCTAAAATATACCGTTCATTTTGCTTAAACTGACAATCTTGTAAATAAACACTTTTTTGATTTAAACCTGTCGTAATAATTTTATATTGGTTTAATTGGAAGTTTTTAATTTCATTTAAACCAATCCCTTTAATTGCAACTTTAAAAATCGCACCTTGACTAGCACGTAAGACTTTATCATTAAAAAGATCAACAGTATGATTATACAAAATAATATTTGTAAAACCAAAACCAAGGCCAGTTCTGATTAATGTTCCGACATTACCTGGATCTTGAATGTTTTCTAATAAAAGAATATTTTGATTAAATTGAAAATTATTTTGTTCCTTAACCTTCGTTAAATCAACCACACCGATAATATTTTGACTATTTTTGCTTTGACTCAACTTAGTTAAAATTAATTCCGGAACTATTATTAATAAAATATTATTAAAATTCTTTAATTTTGGTTGATTTACTTTTGTTGTTAAAATTTCAACAACAATATTTTGTTGTAATGCTTCATCAATAATGTTTCATCCTTCAATTAAGGCTAAATTAAATTCTTTTCGGTATTTTTTTTCTTTTAATTTTGCCAATAATTTAATATGTTCATTTTGCGTTGAATTAATTTCTCGATAATTCATAAGATGGGATGCTTTCTTAATTGACATACATAAAACCAACAAGGTATTTTTTGGTTTTTGGGTCATCTCATTTTTCTTTTGTCTTTGCTGTTTCGCGCATTACAACAGCCATTGCTCGGGGGCGTTTTGGTGGATCTTGCATTTTCCCTAATAAAACCGCTAATCCAGACCTATTATTTTTATCATTAATTTCTTTATTATAATCTTCGGCATCCTTAACTCCAATTTGTTTTGCCATAATTTTAACCTTGTTTTTTTCATATCAATGCTGAAATTTTTGATATTTTTCAAAAGACCATTCTTTTTCTTCTCAACCTAAGAAAATGCGGTCTTTCTCTTCATCTCAACTAGTTAAATAATCACGAAAATTTGTTTGTGCAGTTGGTCCTTGTTCCATCATTTTAAAAGTTTGATTAATTGTTTCTTCTAATGTATCATACCCATAACCAATAAAAGCATTACCAATTCAATGATGTTTATAAATTGGTTTTAATGGATTAAGAGGTTCAGTAAATGTAAGAGCATATGCTCAATATTTGTCGTTTGCTTTACTACGAAAAAGTTCATATCCAAATTTTTGATGCTTAATAACAACAACATCTTTTTTAATTTTACAAACTAAATGCTTAAAAGCTGTTACAATAGAATTAATTTCCCCATCAGTTAATGGTGCCTTTAATTTTGGCTGTTTTAATTTTAAAATATGTTCTGTATAATATGATGGCATTCCTTCAACCTCCTTTTTAGTTAAAATTAACTACTAATTATAATTTTATCTTGGATATTTTGTTAAGTAAAGTAATAATTTGAAATTAACAAACAATCCATTATAATTATAATTTCATAATAATTAAAAAAAGAAATCTTTAATTTTGTAGAAAACTCTTGATATTTATAGAATATACTTAATTTTAGGTATATTTTTAATATATAAGAGGTAAATAATTGATGGAAAAAATAATTACAGAATTAAAAAACAGTTTTA
>NZ_RXFZ02000047.1:0-6153 GCF_044714365.1 Spiroplasma sp. hy2 | reverse complement strand
TTTTAAAATTAACAATTTTTTTATCAATTATTATTTAATATAATTTATATTTTTATAAAACCTTAACTTTTGTAAAAATATCACTTTTATTATGTTACCGTTTTTTTTCTTATTACTAATGTTAAAAAGTGCTTGTATATATATATATATATATATATATAATGTCAATAGGTTTTGATAAAAATTTTTCAAATAAGAAAGGAAATAAATAATATGAAAAAACTTTTGGTATTATTAGGAACAATTATAATAACCGGAAATGTAATACCTTCAATAATTGCAGCAGCACCTAATAAAAAACATAATATTAAAAAAAGACAAAATAACGAAAATACCTCAACTACCCCAAAAATGCAAGATGACCAACAATTTCCCGATATTATTGAAAAAGAAATTATTTTGGATGAAAATTATTCTAATAATATTCAAAAAATATTACAAGAACTTATTGATAAAAATTATATTGATCCATTAAGAAGTATCAATATGGGTGGACTTATAAGTAAAGAGCTTGATAATAAAACAATTATTTATAAATTAGAAGAACTAGAACCCAAAATGGCTAATTGATTTAAAAATCAACAAAATAACAAAGATAAAATATTAATATTGACATTAAAAAATAGTAATAATGAAAGTGTTAAATTAGTAATTAATTTAAATAACCTTTACTTATTAGGATTTATTAATAATCAGAATAAATATTTTTATTTTGATGATGAACTTTTAAAAAGAATAGAACAAATTAATCAAGAAGAAATCACAAAGCTTAATAATTTAAAGGATAAATTAAATAATTTAAAAGAAAATAAACTTTTATTTAATGAAAAAAAAGTACAAGAATATTTACAACAAAAAAACGAACTTATTCCCCTTAAAGCAAAAGAAAAAGATAATAAAAAATTAAATTATAATAATGAATTAAATTCTTTGAATAAAAAAATTAGTAATTTACAGGGTGAAAATTTAAAAGATGATGAAGAAAAAATTAAAACTATAAATAATACAGTAATTAAGAAATATATTTATCAAAAGATTAATTTAAATTATACGGGAGCATATTCAGAAGATGGATTAAATGTTGTAATAAAACAAAATAGAAAACCAGAAGGAAAAGATATTTTTATTTCTCAAGATACTTTAAATAATGCAATTGCAAATTTATCAAAATATGATAATAATAAACAAGAAAATCAAACAATAAAAGATGATTTAGTACGAATGATTTTTATTACAAGTGAAGCCATAAGATTTCAATGCGATGAAAAAACTTTAGAAATTTTTGCAAATATTAAAAATATTGATGAATTACAAAAAATAATAGCTGGGAGTCAAAATATATTAAAAAATATTCAGGAAAAAGTATTTGATAAAAAAGAAAACATAAATTGAAAAGATTATACATCACAATTAAGGGGTGATTGAAAAAAATATTCAGAACAGTTAAATAAATTTAGAATAGAAATTTGAGAAAACTTAATTAAAACAAAAAAAATAATTGATTTTATTAATAAAAATAAAGTTGATATTAACAATATATTAAAAACAAAAAATAATATTAATAAAAAAATACAAGAATTATTTAATAAAAAAGAAAATAAAAATTTTATAGAAATAAAAAATGAATGTTTAAAATATATATTAAAAATAACAAAATCTAAGGAAATGTTTAAATTTATAATTTCTTACTTTGAAAAAGAATGAAAATTAAAAACTGATTTCAAAACTGATGATGAATTTTTTTTATTAAATTATAATAATGATAATGATATTTTATATATTTTTATTATTAAAAATAATTTAGATCTTGCTAAATTATTAATTAATTTAAATCCAAATAAAAAAATGATAAATAGTATTGATATAAATCATACAACACCCTTATTTTTGGCAATAAATAATGGTAATATAAACTTTGTTAAATTTTTATTAAAAAATGGTGCTGATGTAAATTTTCAAGGAAAAATTGGTAGTATGTTAATAATCAATGCAATAAATATTAATAATTTAGAAATAGTTGATATTATATTTAATTATGGTGCTGATGTTAATCTTCAAGATCCATTAGCAAACAACACTTATTTGCATATCGCAGCTCGAAATGGTCAGCTAGAACTTGTAAAATTATTGTTATCAAGAGGTGCTAATCCTAATATGCAAGAAAAAAAAGGAATTACTCCTTTATACTTTGCAGCACAAAGTGATAAAACAGAAGTTGTTCAAGAATTATTAACAAATAAAAATAGTAAAAACAAAATTGATATCAACCTTTCAAATGATTTGGGTGATACTCCACTACATATAGCATCATTTAATGGTAATTATAAAATTGTTGAACTATTGTTAAAAAATCATAAAATTGATGTTAATAAAAAAGATGATTGTGGCGATAGCGCTTTAATTGTAGCGGCGCGAAATGGTAAAATAAATGTTGTAAAAAAATTGTTAAAACATTCTGATATTGATGTCAATCTTTCAAATGAAAGGGGTCTAACCGCTTTGCATTATGCATGCGAAAATGGTCACTTGATAATAGTAAAATTATTGTTGTCCAATAATGCTAATCTTAATTATCAAGATGATGAGGGAAATGATCCTTTAGATTTAGCAGAAGAAAATAATCATAAAGAAATAGTAAATCTTTTGAAAAAACACAAAAAATTAAATGAAAATATAAAAAAAATTAATAAAATATTACAAAAAAATCAAGATGAACAACAAGAAAATATAAAAATTTTAGAAGAAACTAAAAAAGAATTAAAACAATTATTAAAAATTGAATTGGCAGATGTTATTACTGAAACTGGTTTTTTAAACTCATATCCTAAGACCGATAGCAACGTTAATACAAATGCTGAAGAAAGTCAATCACAAGGTAGCGGTAGTAAAAGAACGAGTGTTAGTGAACAAACTCGAACTAGTGGCACACAAAGCCAAAATACTAAAACAAAAAATCAAAATATTATGTATGATGTTCCTGGAGATGATAGTTGTTTATTTTGGTCTGTGGCAACATCTTATTTATTACCCTTAAGAAATAATAATGAAGAATTTAAAAATCGATTTATTCAATTATTTGGTGAAGAAAATTTAAAATATTTACAACTTATTCAAAAATTATTAAAGCAATATAATTTAGAAAATCATAGTAATAATCAATTATGATATAATGACGAAATAGCAATTAGATTAGTTACAAATGTTTTTCGTAATAGAGTTGTTGATTATATCGAAACAAATTTAGATAATCCTACCCAAAGCAATATTAATAATAATCAGGCAGAAAGTTTCAGAAGGGCAATTGAGATTAGTCAAAATGGATTTGATGTTGGTGAATATTTAAAAGGAATGAGAAATATTAATACATGAGGTGGAGAAATTGAAATTTTAGCGATGGGTAATATTTTAAATGTTAATATTAATGAAAATAATATAAGAATATTTACTGAAAATAATGAACAGAATACAAATACTATACAAATATTTCATGTTAATAATAGAACTCACTATAATTTTTCTTTGTTAGAAAATATTGAAGTAAGTAATACAAATTCACAAGAAACAACTACGACTGTGAAAAATCAACAAAAATTAACAGAAGAAGACCAACCAAAAGCAAATATAACAATTTCAAATAAATCTACTAAAAATAATAATAACAATGTACCTGTACCTTCAGCAAATAAACCAATAAACATAAATATTGCAAATTCACAAGAAACAAAACTTAAAAAAGCAGTAAATAAATATAATTCTCTTTCAAAAGAAGAAAAACAAAAAAAATTAAATGAAATTAATCAACATTATCAATCATTACCCGAAAATGAACAAAAAGCATTTAAAGATAAATTAATAGATGTTGGTTCGGGGCTTACTTCTAGCGGAATTTCTGGTGCTGGAATTTTAGGGATTTCAAAAATGACCGGAATATCACCAATAAAAGGCTTATCAACCACTGCTAATTATATCAAAAATATTTTATCAACCACTCCCACTGTTGTTTCATCAGAAACAGGGGAAGCAGTAGAAATGACCCCACTTTTATCAGAAAGTAGTGTAGCAGAAGGTGGTTTAACAGCGGCTGAAACTTTATCAGTTACAGAAGGATCCGTAGTTGTGGCCACTGAAGGGACAGCAGTTATTGGAACAGAAGCTGGTACTGCGGCAGCATTAGCTCCCGAAACTTTAGGTTTATCATTAGTAATTGGGGGATTAGTAATTGCAGGAACTGCTATTCTTTGATGAATTAATTCTGATCATACAATAGTTAAACATGAATCACACAATCAATATAATGAAATTGAAAAATACTACAAATTTTTAACTCACGATCAATTAAAGTTAGACATTACTATTAATAAATGAGATAAAATTAAACAAATTTATCAAGAAAATTCAAATAATTATCAAGAATTTAAAAATCAAATCAAATCAGAAATTACTAATTTCCATAAAGAAGATCATAGTGGTTGAGGAGGATCAATTACTGATAATGATATTAATACTTTAATCAATATTATTTACAATCATTTTCAAGAAATAAATAATCATTTTTTATCTAATCCTAATCACGGATGAAAAATTGTTACAAATACAATTAGCAGTTATTTCATAATTGAGGAGGAATAAAATATGAAAAAAATATTAAGCCTTTTAGGAACAATCACCTTAATAGGAACAAGTACAACAACATTAATTAGTTGTGAAAAACCAAATAACAATGAAAACGGGGGAGTTAATAAACCAGAACCTATACCAGAACCACAACAACCACCCAAAGATAGTAATTGAAAATTAGATAATAATCCTAATTTTATTAATTATAAAGTTGATAATAAATGATATATTGCAATTTTTAGAAATAATACAAAAGATTGATATATTATTAATTTTTTAAATAATAGTGAAAATGATAAAATCTTAGGTAAATTTTCATTTGATGGTGTTAGTCAAAATCTTTATTTATCTGACCTTAGAAATTATTTTAAAAATGGTGATGTAAAAACAGTTTATTATTGAAATAATACTAATAAACCACAAAAACCAACAATTAATTCTAATACTGGTGAAATTACAGATTGAAAAGGTTAAAAAGGAACTATTATTAAGTTCCTTTTTAAATTAATCGCACAAATTTCATAAAAATAATTAATAAAAATATATTTGCTATTGTACTATATAATGCTGGACTAAATTTTCATACTTCAAACGTTTGATTAAAAAAACTATATATTGTTTGAAATATTTTACCAACTCCGCTTGCTAATTCATTAACTTGTTTTACACCAGGAATATTATTTACAATTCAAATTGCAGCATTACGAATATGACATGTTAAATTATATCAACTACAACTTTCATATTGTGCTTGTCATCATTGACTATCGGGAAATAATCCACCATTATTTATTTCTTGTCAGTTATAAATACCAAAATTAAAATCATAATAACGATACATATCATTTTCTTTTTGTGCTTGTAATTCAAAAACATTATAACCGATTTTTTGTTCTTCAATTTTTTTATATTTTAAACCATATTTATCTTTTAAAGCACCTTCAAAAACATACCCTTCATTTTGATTAATATTATAATCATTTAAAACTGAAAAATCATAGTTAAATACATCTCCATAATTTGTGTTATAAAACCGATTTTTATAAGCAGAATACATTTTAAAATCTAATGATTTATATTTATCAGAAAAATAAAAATACCGTGGATAAATTTTAAAACCATTATTAGCTAATAAACCATATTTTTTATTATATCCTTGTGTATAAGTATTATTTTCTAAATCAAAAATTGTTCGTAAATAATCTTTATAAAAATTTTGTGAAACTGTAAACATACTATTTAATAATTTTTCAAATTGATTTTTATTAATATTATTTTCATCAATTAAAACATCTTTAAAATTAACTAATTTTAAACCAAAAAAGTTAATTAAAACAATATCATATTGTAAATTATCAATATAACCACTTTCAATAAAATTACTACGATTTTGAAACACCGGCACCAAAGCATACGCAAAAAATGCTTTTAAAAACTTATTAATATCAATTTGACCTTTCATCTGTTCATAATATTTAATATTTCCATTTTCTAAATATGAATTAGTATTTCCATCAAAATTAAAGATGTTATCTT
>NZ_RXFZ02000046.1:0-6190 GCF_044714365.1 Spiroplasma sp. hy2 | reverse complement strand
TAAAAATATTTTTAAGAATAGATTATTTAAAAATTGTATTAAAGGCATTATTACTGACCAAGGTAAAGAATTTAGTAACTGAAAAGAAATAGAAAAAATTACTGGTGCTAATGTTTATTTTTGCGATGCTGGAACACCCACTCAAAAACCTCATGTTGAAAGAATAAATAGAGATATCAGACATTGATTACCACCTGGAACAGATTTTAATAAAGTTGATAATAAACAACTAAATTGAATAATGAAGACTATTAATAATAAATTACGCCCCTGTCTTAACTGAATTTCTTCTAAAAAGGCATTTGAATTTTTAACATTAGTTCATAAATAAATTTATTAATAAAACTTAATAAATGATTTTTTAGTATGCTTAAATATGGTTAAATTAAGTTATATTTATAAAATATTTTAATTTTTTTAAAAAATAGTTGCATTTATTTTAAATGATGTTATTGTTTTATTAATAAGAGCTTTGGAAAAAGCGTTTTTGCAATTACAATTTGCATTAATAAAATCAAATTTATCAAATTTCATAATTTTAGATTGCTATAATTTCTATTTTAAATATATTTTATAGGAATTTTAAAATAACTAGGTTATGCAAGAAGTCTAATAAGCTACATTCTAAATATCAAGGCGAAACATTAAACAAACGGGTAAATGAAAAAATATTTGGAATTAGTGGAAAAGGGATGACATTACATAAAAAAGATGTTTTTATCCCACAATCAGTGTTAAATGTTTTTAAAAATGATTTTTCTGAAGAAGGAAAATATGATTAGCAAAAAATAAAGTGTTAAGTTAAAAAACTTGACTCTTTTTTAATTTCAGGTATTATATAAAGGATGTTAAGTTTTATAGTTTAACATGAACGCAGAATTAGAAAGGAAATTATTAATGGTAAAATTACGTTTAAAAAGAATAGGTAAAAAGAAAGCAGCATTCTACCGAATTGTTGCAACAGATGC
Source organism: Spiroplasma sp. hy2 (assembly GCF_044714365.1). NCBI lineage: Bacteria > Bacillati > Mycoplasmatota > Mollicutes > Entomoplasmatales > Spiroplasmataceae > Spiroplasma > Spiroplasma sp. hy2. Next base: position 5,222 of record NZ_RXFZ02000046.1, on the reverse strand, counting down.
TCGTGTCAAACGTGATGGAGAATATATTGAGTTAATTGGAACATATAATCCTATTAATGGTGATGTAAAAATTAATCATGATCTTGCTTACAAATGATTATTAACAGGAGCACAACCAACTGATACTGTTCGTAATTTGTTAAGTAAAGAAGGCTTAATGACTAAATTGCATAATGAAAAATATGCTGCTAAAACAACAAAGAGTACAAAAGAAAAAGCAGCAACAGATAAAAAAGCAAAGGTAACAAAGAAACCGAAGGCAAAGACAACAACAGATGCCAAAAAATAGTTGTAATTAAGTGTGGTGTTAATTAATGTATATTACTGAACTTAAAAATTTAATTAATCCGTTAATTTGTCAGGATGATAATGAATTATATTATGAAATTCGTCAAATGCCATCGACAAATGTAGGAGAAATTAATTTATTAGTAATGTGTAATGAAGAAGTGTTAGGATATGTTGTTGGTAAAGCAGGAATAATTGCTAATAGCTTAAGAACTTTATTAAATATTAGAGCACATGTTGATCAAAATAAAGTTAATATTAAGTTTGAGGTTTTATAGATGGAAACTTTGTTAAAAATTTTTAAACTTAAAAAGCCCCATGCAATTAAAGGTGAACTTAAAGCAACTTTATTAATAAACATTAAAAATATAAATAAATTGCTTAATAAATTAATGTTTATTCAAGTTCAAATGATGTATACGCCAGTAACATTAATTAAAATTACTGATACTAAGCAAGATTATATTTTAAAATTTAAAGAGTTTACTAATATTAATGAGGTAATAGCTTTTAAAGAATGCTATTTATTTGCTCAAAAAGCAAATTTAAATTATACAGAAGTTATTAATCAGGAAAATTTAATTAATTTTACAGTCTTTCATAATCAAAAAAAAATTGGGATTTTAGTAAATCAATTTGAAACTAAGGCACATCTTGTTTTTGAAATTAAAACAACAGATGGTACATTAATGATGATTCCAAATGTTGATGCATATGTTGAACAAGTTGATCTGCAACAACAAGAAATTATTTTAAAAAAGGTGATTTAAAATGAAAAAATTTACAGTATTAACTTTATTTCCAGAAATGTTCAATAATTTTATGACAACATCAATTATTAAAAAAGCACTTTATGAAAAATTAATTGCAATTAAAATTGTTGATATTCGTGATTATAGCATTGACAAACATCATCAAGTTGATGATTACCAATATGGTGGTGGTGAAGGAATGGTTTTAATGATTGAACCATTAGTAGCAGCGATTAAAGCTCACCAAACAAAAGACAGTGTAACAATTTTGTTAACACCACAAGGTAAGCAATATGTGCAAGAACAAGTGCAACAATTTGCAGCAAATGATAATGATTTAATTTTAGTTTGTGGGCATTATGAAGGCTTTGATGAAAGAATTTTATATTATATTGATTATGAATTATCAATTGGTGATTATATTTTAACTGGCGGTGAATTAGCTAGTATGGTTATAATTGATAGTGTTACTCGTTTATGTGAAAATGTAATTAATACACAATCACATCTCAATGATTCTTTTTCTAACAATCTATTAGATTATCCTGTTTATACAAAACCAGTTGAATATGATGGCTATTATGTTCCTGAAGTTTTATTAAGTGGTCATCATCAGAAAATTGCCCAATGACGAGAATATGAAGCATTAAAAAAAACTTGATTAAAACGTCCCGAACTTTTAGAAAAAAAAATTTTAACCACAGAACAACAAATATTATTAGAAAAAATTAAAAACGAAAAAAGGTTTAACGACCGTAGAAAGGAAAAAAACAATTATGAAGATGAATTTAACAGAAGAAATTACAAAAGATCAACTTCGTAGTGATTTGCCACAATTTTCTTCAGGAGATACAATTAAAGTACATTATAAAATCCAGGAAGGAAATAAGTTTAGAATTCAAGCTTTTGAAGGAGTAGTAATTAAGTTACAAGGTAGCGGAATTGCAGAATCAGTTACAATTCGTAAAATTAGTAATAGAGCTGGCGTTGAAAGAAAATTCCCTTTACATTCGCCATTAATTGATAAGATTGAAATTGTAAAATATGGACGAGTTCGTCGTGCTAGAATTTATTACATGCGTAATCGAACTGGTAAAGCTGCTCGAATTAAAGAGATTATTAAAACAAAATAACCCTAAAAGACTGATAAAGTCTTTTTAATTTGTATTAAAATAATAACACAAGGAGGAAACACAATTATGTGTGATAAGAAATTTTCAATTCCCAAAGAATTTATTAAAAATAATAAGAGGGTTTATAAACTTGCTGAAACAGCTGATGTTATTATTGAAGTAGTTGATGCAAGAATTGCACATTCTGGTGCTAATCTTTTAAATTATGCGAAATTAAATGATGTGAAAAGAATAATTTTATTTTCAAACACACAAAAAGCTGATGTTGAGCAAACAAAAAAATGAATGGAATATTATCATAGCCAAGAAATTTATTGTCAAATGTTATTATGTCATGAAGAGCAAACTAGTAAAGAATATCAGCGGTGTTTAGCCAATTTTAAGAAACTTTTAAAAAAGTATGCTAATAAGAAGATATTAATTATTAGTTTACCAGATAGTAATAAAGAACTTTTATTAGAAAAAATATTTGATAATAATGAAACATTTGAAAAAGGAAGAGGAATATTTTTTACCCGTGAAAAAATTTATCGTTATAATAATGTTGAATTTATTGACACAGTACCAATTACAGGGATTAATTTTTCTCAACCAGATGTTTATTGAAATACACAAATTTTAGGACTTTTTAAAATAGAGGATAATACAGAAATAGTAGCAATTAAAGCATTCCAATTGTTATTAACAAAATATCAAAAAAAATTAGAAACAGCATATAGTGTTCGAATTCAACCAAAATCATCAGTAAAACAAATTGTTAAAGAATTTATTAAATTAATGACAACAAATTTATCTTTACCTGATAGTGAAACAACCGATAATTTACTTCTATGTGCTAAATTTTTAGAAGATATTAAAAAAGGGAAGAAGATTCCCGCAATTTCATTGGAATGAGTTGAAGATTATGTTAAATAATTTTTATTTAAAATGATAAAAATTATTAAAAAAAGATTAAAAGGAGGAAAATAAAATGACAATAAATATTCATTGGTTTCCTGGCCATATGGCAAAGGCAATTAAACAAATTGATGAGCAAAGTAAATTAATTGATTTAGTAATTGAAATTGTTGATAGTCGAATTCCGTTTTCCTCTTCAAATCCATTGGTTGATAACTTACGTGGTTTAAAACCAAAGTTAATTATTTTAAATAAAAAAGATTTAGCGGACCCAGTTGCCATCAAGGCATGACTTGAATATTACCAATCGCAACAGATTGCTGTTTTACCATTGGATAGTAAGCATGGCAATATTACAAAATTAATTATTGAAAAAATTTATTTTGTTTTAGCTGGTAAAATTGAACGTGATCAAAATAGAGGAATTAAATCACCAAAACTAAAAGTAATGGTAATTGGTATTCCTAATGTTGGAAAATCTACTTTTATTAATGCTTTAATAAAACGAAATTCAACTCGAGTTGGCAATAAACCAGGTGTAACAAAAGGCCAACAATGATTAAAATTAAATCATCAAATTGATTTAATTGATACTCCGGGAATTTTATGGCCTAAAATTAATGACCCACAAGTAGCAATGAATTTAGCTTTTACACGGTCAATCAAAGAAGATATTTTACCAAAAGAAGAAATTTGCTTAGCTGCAATAAAATGAATGCATAAATATTATTTTTCTTTGTTAGCGAAGCAATATCATCTTTTACCAAGTGATAATTTTGATGTAACAGATGAACAAAAACTTTTTGAATTATTATTAGTAATGCAACAAAATCATTTTCATAAAGTTGATGAAGATAATGTTAATAATATTGTTACTGATTTTTTAAATAATTTATGAAATAATAAGTTTGGTTTAATGTCTTTTGAGTTTCCACCTGGAAGAGGAACAATTAATTATGAATAAATTTGAACAAGAGATTTTAATGCCATATCCTAATACAACAATTATGGCAGGAACTGATGAAGCTGGCCGTGGGTGTTTAGCAGGTCCTTTAGTTGTTAGCGCTGTTATTTTACCGCTAAATTATGTTAACGATGAAATTAAGGATAGTAAAAAATTAACAGTAAAGCAACGAAATAAATTAGCAGATGAAATTATGTCTATTGCAATTAGTTATACGATTGAGATTATTTCTGTTGCAATGGTTGAAACTTTGAATCCTAAGCAAGCAAGTATTATTGGTATGCAACAAGCAATTGATAATTTAATGGTTAAACCAGATATAATTTTAACTGATGCAGAAAAGTTAGGACCATTTTATCATCACCAAGCAATTATTAAAGGAGATAGTCTTTCACAATCAATTGCGGCAGCTTCAATTTTAGCAAAAGTAACAAGAGATAATTTAATGCTCAAATTTGATCAAGATTATCCACAATATGATTTTAAAAATAATAAAGGGTACAGAACCAAAAAACATTTATTAGCATTACAAGAATTTGTAATTACATCATTGCATCGGAAAACTTATCGCCCTGTTCGTGAAGCTATGTTAAAAAATAATGTTAATTATAAAATAGGTCGTATAAATTATTTAAGGGTCTTAAATTAATATCTTAGAAATTGTGGAATAATATACCACTTACTTATTTAGATTGTATTACTTTTAATTTTAATGTCAATATATTTTTCTATTTTTTTAAATTTTTCCACAACAAAAAATACATTTTTATTAAAATTATTTAATTTCTTAGATAAAACTAATAAAAATATAAATTTTTTTGTAAATTATTATTTACAAAATTATTAACTGAATAATTAAATTTATTTTCTTCTAGCATTTGTTCATTACTATTAAATAAATCAATTTTATTTTTTAATCCCATCATACTAGCATTTAATTTATTTCTAATAGTTTTTTCACTATAAATAGCTTTTTTAATCATAGTGCCTTTTCAATAATGAGAAATATCACCTTCAATATCACAACCAATATTATTCCATAGTGTTTGGTTTTCAATTCCTTCTTTATTATTTTTAATTAATCTAATAGTTTTATTCAAAAAANTATTAAAATAATTGTAAATATTTTTAAAAAGATACTAATAGCAAATTATAATTTTAATTAATTATGTCTTTTATTTAAAAATA
>NZ_RXFZ02000045.1:0-6218 GCF_044714365.1 Spiroplasma sp. hy2 | reverse complement strand
TAAATTTTTAAATAAAAGACATAATTAATTAAAATTATAATTTGCTATTAGTATCTTTTTAAAAATATTTACAATTATTTTAATAGGTTATGCAAGAAGTCTATTAAATATAAATTCAAAATGTCGGAAATTACTGCTCTAAAGCCCTTATTTTATGGGGGTCTGTTTTTTTAACCCCTTATGTTTATTGGGTTTTTTTGATGTTGAGTTGTGTTAGTTAATTAAACTTAATTTTACATTAATTTAGTAATAATGTTATAATAATATGAGCAAAATATAATGAAAGCTATAAAGGTGATGGTAATGAAAATATATGTTCTAAAAAAATATCAAAAATTTATTAATATTTTCTTTATTATTTTTCTTGCTTATATTTTATTTTCATCATCGTTTTCAATTATTGATATTGCGGGTAATTATAGTTTTTTAAATATTACATTAAATTTATTTTATCTTATTTGATCAAGTTTTATTTTTCTCTTTTTTATGGGAATTTTAGTTCAAATTTTGATTAATTTTAAACAATTAAAAAAGACAACAATTTCAGCGTGGAAATTAATTTTATTTTCTAATTGACAAATTATTATTTTATGACTTTGTAATATTGTTTTAATTTCATATATATTATTTTTTGGTTATACTTCAATAATTTTTCAATTGCAAAATATAATTGCATATGAAACAATATATTCTTTTTTAGTTATTTTATGCTATGTTTTTTATGCAATTTTTACTATTAGTTTTATTGTAATGCTAATATTGTTTCGCTTATATATAGGTTATTTAAAAAACATTAATGATGTGATTGCTTCTAGTTACTATACATTTTGTAAATGTACTTTAACTAGTATTGTTATTCCCCAACAAAGTCAATTAACAATGTCAATTTTATTAATAATTTATCCAAATTATAATTTTAATCAATGATTTATTAAAAAAACTAGTATTGTTGATAATCTTCGTAAAACAGAATTATTAACACAATTAAAAAAACAAACAACACCACCTAATCTTTATTTTAACTAAATTCAAATATTAACAAAAGAGAAGAAGAAAGAATGTGGAAAAATGACAGGTTTTAAGTTATTATTTAAAAACAATTTTAAAAACACGGTTAAAAATAAAATTCAATTTTTTGGTTTAGTTGTTTTAGTATTTTTGACTAGTTTTATTTTTACAATTATTGAAGTTTCTAAACAACGAGTAGAGAATAATTATAATACTTTTATTTCTGAACAATTAAGTAATCAACATGATTTTGTTGTTAGTTTTACTAATACTACTTATGTTAAAAATTCAAATGGGGAACCAGATCAGTTTGAAAAAATTACAGATAGTGGGGTTCGTCAAAATGCAATTTTAGAATTTATTAACGAGCAATTAAAAAATCGAAATGAACATTTTATTTATAATCGTGTTGAAGCACGAACATTTAGTTTGGGAAAAAATAAAGTTATTAAAGCAGTAACATTAAATCATTATCAAGAAATTGATAAATTTATTGTTGCTAATGGAATGCCGTTAAGTTTTTATATGAAATATTTATTATCGATTAATGAAGAAACAATGCATTGGATTTATTTGACGCCTGAGTTTGCTCGTAAAAATAATATTAAAATTAATGATATTATTCGATTACAAGCCGATAGATATGGAACAACAATTAAAGTTGCTGATAGTGAATTAAAAGGTGTTAATTTAACTTCATATGAAAGAGAAGATATTAATAAATGATTGCCAAAATCACCATATTCAAATGAAAATTGGTTTCGAGTGGTTGGGTTTGGACAATCAGCGGATTATGTTACACCAATTATTGATACAGGACATCCGTTTTCAAATATGAAAAATGAAGGAATTGCATATTTAGATCCGCGATTATTTGGCTTAGTTGAAGATACAGTTGAAGATACAGCTGGTAATAAATATCTTGTAACAAAGTTAGATTTAACAAAACAAATTTTAATTCCAGAAAGTCAATTAGAACGAGAAATTTATTATGTTGGAAAATTTCAACAGACAAAAGTTGACCAAATGCGAAGTAATTATAGTCAAACAATTAATAATTATTTAAATACTGACCAGGGAAAACATATTGGTTTAAATGGATATTATGTTAAAACACTATCAACTGGTTTACCAATTGCTACGTTTCGGACAGATAATCGTTATGAATTTGCAAAACGAATTACATATTTTACGTCAACATTAAGTGCTTTTATTAGTGGTTCTTATATTTTAATTACAATTTTACTAATTATTTCGTTCTTTGTATTAATTTTAGTTGTTCGTCGACAAATTGATGCAACTGGCCCACAAAATGGATTGTTACGAGCATTAGGATATCATCGTCGTGTATTAACCTTTAGTTATATTTCCTATCCATTAATGATTGCATTAATTGGGGGAATAGTTGGTTATGGAACGGGAATTAGTGGCCAATTTACTGTTAAATATTTATTTGGTTCATATTTTAATTTACCATATGGAAATTTTGTATTTGCACCATTAGCATTAGTAACTTGTGTTTTATTTATTTTTGCTTTACTAACTTGTGTCACAATGATTAGTGGAACAATTATGATGGTTTCAAGAACACCACTACAATTAATTCGTAAAGAAAAAACATTTTCACATGGTTGTTTTAAAAAAATTGTTTATAAAATGTTTGCAATTCGCAAAACATTTGATGCACGATTTCAAGCAGTACAATTATCTAATTCAATTGGAAAAATGGTAGGGGTATCTTTAACAATGATTATTAGTACCATTATGATTACGATGTCAACAACAATTCCAATTATCTTACAAAATAATATTCGTTATTCATACGAAGGAGATAATTATAAAACCCTAGTTGAATATAATAGTCCGATTTATAATTTACCAACAAGTTTTTTGCGAACATATGATCCAAGTCAAAAACCATGAGATAGTAAAAACAGTCTTTTAACTAATACAAATATGACAACAGATTTTAATCAATATCTTACTGATTTTGAAACAGGGCAAATTAATTCTGAAAATTTTGCTCCAACTTATCAAGCAGATGATATGCGGTCATTGTTATATCGTAATATTTCAAAAGAATTTTTGCAAAGTAATAAATTAACTTCAAGTGATCCGGGTTTATCCAAAGCAATTTGTAGTACGACATGAGGTGATTACAATGATTTTGCTCTAAATCTTTTAACAAAATTAACCATTGAACAATATTTGCGAACAACAGAAACAGCTCGCGAACATATTGATATTTTAGAAAAATCTCGATTATTTTATTGAAAATATCGGGAAACTGTTGGTTTAAATATTAAACGTGCAGATTATTTTGATTCACGAGGAAATTTAAATCTAAATGATAAGTTAAGAAACAATATTTTTACCCAAAGTGACTATAAACAAGATTTTGGAGAAGGAAATCCAACGATTACATTAGCTAATAATCATTTTCGTCCAGCATTAGAACAACCATTGTCGGTATCGTTTTATGGTGTTTTAAATTCAGCAACAGGAAATGAGTTTAATACACGTTTAAAAAAACCAATGTATGATTTATATAATTGAATTTATGCTTACTTTGTAGAAAATGTTAATCAATGTTTTATTCAAAGAGTATATTCACGTTCTCCGCAAACTGTTCGGTTAAAAATGCAAGAAGCATTTAATCAAAACAATGGTAATTTTAATTTAACCTTCGGAGTAATTCCGTTTAATCCATTAACAGATGATCGGGGAACAATGATTAATGCTGAATTAAATAGTATTGAGTTTAAGATTTACGGAATTAATCGTACATTTAAAAACCAAGCATTAACTAATAAAAATGGTGCGAATTTAAATAAAAAATTATTTACAGCAAGTAATAATATTGTTTTAAATGAATCATTAGCTAAACGCTTAAATGTTACAGTTGGAAATCAAATTAGTCCGTATTTGATTCGCAAAGCATTAGTTGATAGTAATCAAGGTGTTACTTCTGATCAAATTTTACAAGGTTGAGATGGAAGTGATGTAACAGGTGATGATGCCCAAGCACAAGGGCGAGTTGGTAAATTAATGTTTAATGGTGATAATAAATATAAAAATAAGGTTATAGATGAAAATAATGAATATGTTTTAGAAAGTAAAATTGATGCACTTGACCCAAATTTTACAAAACCATCAATTTTAAACGATAAAATTGTTGATGGAAGTTATCGAGTAAATAATCAAATGAACAATCAAACTTTTACAGTTGTTGGTATTACTAATCAATATGGTTCACCACGAGCTTGAATTAATGAAGATAGGGCACAACAATTACTAGGATATGATAAAACACGGAATTATTTATTACAATTGTTTTTAAATGAATGAATGAATTCATTTATCAGGAAGAATCCTGAATTAACACCTTCAAGAAAAGAAAGTTTAAACTTGTTAGAAAAATTTATTAAAGACCATTCAAGTACGCCTGTTAATAACTTATGAAATAAGTTTGTTGAATATTGAAGCGTACATCAAAGTGCAGTTAATTGAATTGCTGTCTTTGAAAATGAATATCCGATTTTTAATTATAAAATTTCTAATAGTGCTAAAATTGATGATATTGAAACAGGACTAGGAACAAGTCAATTATTTGGTGACTATAGTTTTTATGATTTAAATGGTGGTATTAGAAGTGAAATTTCTTATCCACCATATGCAAATAGTACTTTTGGCAGTTTAATGCCAATTGCTTCAGCACAAGCAATTTTAGGAAATATTTCAAAAGCAGTTAATGGGATTATCTTCTTTATTATTGGAATTTCGTTTGTATTAAGTTTTATGATTATTATTTTAACAAGTAATATTGTTATTGCAGAAAACCAAACAATTATTGCAACAATGAAAGTATTAGGATATCGAAATCGTTATATCACAAAATTAGTTATTGGAATGTATATTCCTATTATTGTAATAATGACAATTGCCGGTTTTGGCTTTGGATGATTATTCTTAATTATTTCTAATATGATATTAATTCGAATTGGAATAGTTTTACCACTGTTTATGAATGTCATGATTCCATTTATTGCAATTGGAAGTGGATTATTATTATACTTTATTGCATATTTAATTAGTTGATTCAATATGAATCGAATTAATCCATTGATTGCAATTATGAATGCGGATTAAGGAGGAATTAAAATGAAAAAATTATTAGCAACTATTGCCGTTGGAATTCTAGTTTCAGGACCAGTAATGTCTGTAGTTAGTTGTACTAAAAATGATAATTGAAATAATATTCCAGTTGATCCACCAGTTTTGCCAGTTGAAGTAACTGGTTTTGTTGGAGTTGATTTTAAAACAATTGATCCACAAAATAATAAACAAACTATTCCTGAATTATTCCAGCAATTAGCGCAATTGTTTCAAGGAACAAAATGAAACTTTGATCAGTTAATAAAAAATTATAAATTTAATAATCAATCAAAACCAATTGATAAAATTGATTTGTATCGTAATGGTCAATATGAATTGAACTTTAGTGATGAAACAAATTTAAATACAATAAAAATTAATAAAATAGTAACAACTTCAAACCATTTAGCTGATAAAGTAAAGAGTATTGATTTAGGACAAATTACTGATGCACGACCAAAAACAATTTTAATTGCCACTATTTTTAACAATATGCAACTTATTTCAGAATTAGATAAGTTTGGTGAGTATTTTATTGGGCCACAAACATCAGAAATATGAAACCGACAAATTGATAAAGTTGATAAAATTATGATTGAACCTGATCAAACTGGAGCAACTTTAATTTCAGGAAAAGACCATTGATCAGAAGATAATAACCCAAGAACAGATTATTATGGTTCAGTTAAAGTGTCTTTTTCTGTTGTCCCACCTGAACCTCCAATAGTAAAAGAGGATTTAGGACAAATGAAGTTAAAAACAAATTTAGGTAAATTACCAAAAGTAACTATTTTACAAGTAATGATGATGTTTATTAGTGTTTATTTTGTTAGCCAGTTAAATCGACTAAGTGCTTTATTAAATGATTTATATTTAGAAATTAACCCTGATAACAAAGGTGGAACAATTACTGCTTATGATAAATCAGAATACTATACTGGTAGTGTTAACATAAGTTTTAGTTAATTACATATTAATAAAAACCGCTAATTAGCTTTAATTTTGTCGAAAACTCTTGATATTTATAAAATATACCTAAAATTAGGTATATWTWT
>NZ_RXFZ02000044.1:0-6314 GCF_044714365.1 Spiroplasma sp. hy2 | reverse complement strand
ATTTAACTAAATAATTTAAAATTTATAAAGTTTTATTTAAACTATTTTTTAGTGTACCAATTTTATAATTTTTATTTATATATTTATCATTTTTAATGATATTTTTTCATTTTAAATTATATATTTTATTATTTTTCCTTGTTTTGTTGGAATCTCCAAAATGTATGTGGTATACTACAAAATTTTTCTAATTCTAAAAATTCATTTCAATTAAAAATATCATATTTTGATATTTCATTTCAACTACTTTCATTATTTGGAAAAGTAAAAATTAGTTTATTAGATTGTTTTAGAAAGTTTGTAACTGCAATATTTGAATAGGATTTTTCATCTTCAACACCATTTTTTCAAAGATATCAAACATCAAATTCTATTAACTGCAAATATGTAGTTCTATCTTTTCCGCTAGCTTTGGTTCCAATAGGACAATTTTTAATTAATTCTAAATTAATATTTTTACCTTCAATTGTAATTTCGATTGTTGTTGCAGAAATTTTATTATTTCAAATATTTAAAATTTTATCTAATATTTCGTTATTAACGACTTCATTAATTTTAAGTAAATATCAATTTTCTTTAAATTTATTATTTTCATCATAAATATCTAACTTATTAATTGCTTGTTTATAAAAATCATCTATTTTTAAATTATAAATATCATTAATATTATCTTTTAAATAATATTTTTCGTTATTTGGCGAATTAAAAGTTATATTAATTTTTTTATTTTTTATGTCTAATTCAAAAGATAAATAATTTCTTGTTTGATTATAAATAATTTTATAAAGATCAAATAAACTTAGTTCTGATTGATTATCTTGTATAAAAGTATATTTAATATTATCTGATTTATTAGTTCATATTAAGTTATTTTTTCAAAATTCCTTTAAAAACTATCTTGATTAAAATATTCTTCAGAAACTGTATATAAACCATTCCAAGCAAGTTCATTTATATTATTTTTAACTAATATTTTAAAATCAAAAATTCCCATTATTGGTTTACAACTAACTATACAAGATTTATTTTCTTCAATATTTTCAATATTTGTTATTATTCCTAAGTATATTTTTTGATTAATATCATTAGTTATATAAACATAATCACCAATAACGGTGTTTATATTATTTTTACTTAATGTAAATCTTGAAACTTGTAAAACATAGATATATTCACCTTATGATGGTAGTTTCTTATGACAAGAAATTACATTTTCAAGTATTAATGACAAAATTAGTAATAGTGGTTTGGCAGTAAGACAATTTATTCAAACAAGTGCTCCAGGAGAGGGTTATTGTTTTCCTAAAATAACTTATGATGAAAAATTAAATAAAGGTATTGTTGAATTAGATGATATTTTATTAAAAGATCCAGGGGTTAGAGCAATGGCAGTTAAATTTTATGGTAATCCAATTTTATTTGATATACCAGTTATAGGAAGACCAATTATTAAAGGTCAATTTAATAAAAAAGTAATGAATTCAAGAGATTTATTAATGTATAACATGTATCCTGCCCCACCTGATAAAATAAATACTTATGCATCACCCGAAGTAAGTTGATATAACATTCAAGGTATTCAACCAACTATTATTACTGGATATAAAGATTGAAAAAAAGATATGGAAAGTAGATACGACTTTTGAAATCAAAAAAATAGTGAGGGTATTGTTATAACTGATAAAGCAAGTTCAACAGCAACTAATCCTACGGTTGGGACAACTATTAATGAAGAAGATAATAATTCTGAATTTTATTGATCTAAAAGTTGAAAAATAACACCACCAAATAAAGTAAAAGTAAATAGTGGTAATGTTGATAATATTATTAGTACACAAGCTTCATCTTATTTTAGAAGAAAAGATGAATTTGGTAATACAGTTGGGCAAGTTCAATTTGAATATAATAAAATGAGTTCATGTAATGTTTGAGATATTTTAAATATGAATAATTTTATTAATCGCCAAATTACAGTATTACCTTTAAACTATACGCAAAAGTTAGTATTTAATCCTTTTACTATCCCAGGCGGAGTTGGTAAATTCTTAAATTTTATTTCATTTGGTATTCCATGAGGATGAGTTATTAATCAAGATAAAAAAACTTGACCTAATTTTCAATTTCTTAATGGTTTTATGAGTTCTAATGTTTATAGTTTTTATAATGATGCTTTTTGGTCTGAAAAATCAAAAGGAAAAGGTTATTTACCATTTGAAATATTTAGAGAACAAGGCAATGATAAAATTGGTGCTATGATTGGTGCTAATGCTACTAGTTTTAGTTTTACTACTTTATTAACTGATAAATTTAAAGGGACTGTTTTAACTAATGATGGTAAACCAACCGAAGAATTAGTTTATTCAACTTATAATTTAAAACAATTAAATGAAAAAACTAACCGAGTTTATTTAATTAATGAAAAAACCAAATCAGTTGATGCYCAAACACCAGTTAGTGATAGTGAAAAAGATAATAATTGCGAATTCTTACAAACACCTGATGGTACAAATTGTAGTTATATAATTGATATGTTTTCAATTCAAGCATTATATAAAGGTAATTTTGAAATTATCTTTTATGCTGATAACCCATATACAAATAATGAAGAAGATTATTTACGTTTATCCGTTTGGAGTTTTAGAGGTGTAAATTGTACTATGAAGTGTAGCACTTTATAAACTGTAAAATCAAGCTTTTTAAATTTGTAAAGATTTTTTATAAAAATTAAAGCAAAAATATCTTTTATTTTATGGCTTATTTTAGTTAATTAATTACTAAAATAATTATTAAGCTTAAAAATAAGGTTTTCATTCATATAAAAAGTGCTACATTTGCATTTACAATTTACAAGGTAAAACAAAAAGTACACTAAATAATTATTTACGCGATATGACAACTAATTATAAAACTAGTTTCTTATTACCACACGACTTTGAAATACCAACATTTAATTACCCACAATATGTTCTGCCACCAGTTCCATATAACTATCCAGAGTATACAAAAGATATTATGCCTTCTGATGTAGTACTACCATTAATAACTAGATTTAATTCAGAAATAAAATGTAAACAAGTAGATAGTAATCCAATAAATTTTTTTGCAGATGAATTTAATTATGGTTATTATGAGGTAGAAATTGACTTAAAACAAATTGACCCAACAATTCAAAGTATTGATAAATTTATTAGTTCATATAAAACTATTGAAATAAGTAATCTAGGTAATTTACAAGTTGAATGTGGACCACCTGAAATAGAAAATTTTATTGCTAATAGAAATATTAATATAACTGGTGGAAATGAGGATTGTAGTAATAATTTATTTTCATTATCAGAGATAAAATTATTAGAAGATGGTTATTCACAAGTTGATAAAGTTAATTTTAAATTTGATATTGATAATTTAATTGTATTAAATACTAATGAAATACCAATAAATGATATTAAAACATTTAAAACTGGTTATACTAATGGTTTACCAAGTGAAAAAAATATTATAATAGATATGAAGCACCAAATAATATATTTGAAATATATTTTTCATTGCAAATAACATCATGGTCTAATAATGTTAATAATAAAATTAAAGAAATATATTTACAATCATATTATACAAATGATATGAAATTAAAAATTAGATTTTCAAAAGCATTAATTGGTAATTTATTAGCAAAAATATTAAGAAGTACCAGATGATTTTGGGGTAATAAAGATTATATTGTATTAAATATTAATAATCCCAATATATTGGGTATTCGCAATAAAAGTGATAATCCGGTTAAAATTACAACAAAACCAAGATAAAAAGAAAAAGAGATATAAATCTCTTTTTTTATTCTCCTTTAACTTTTATATTACCATTTTCCTCAATATATAATAAATCAGATATATTAGTATCTAAATTTCAACGATAAACTGATTTAAATCTTGGAGCAGGTCAATCACTTATAACTCTATAAGAACGAATAACAATTGTAACCATTGGTGATTTTCATTCTAAATTTAAAGTATAATTTTCATCTTCATTCTTTTTATCAATTTCAATACTTGGATGAGTTCTATCTATTAGATTATTATTTTTAAACTTGGTAATATTTCAATTTTGACCTTTTCATACTACATAATATCATTTATTATCAACTGTATTAAATAGTTTTTCTTGTGGTGCTATTCATTCTAGATTATCTTTGATTTCTTGGTTATTTGTATTTATTTTGTTTTCTTCTTTTAATTTTGCTAATTCTTCAGGGGTATATTCTTGTGGTGTATTACAAGCAACTAAACTTGTTGTACTTGTTCCAATTAAAGTGATTGTTCCTAAAATACTTAATAATTTTTTCATATTCCTTATATCCTTTTTATTACTATCAATTAAGTGAATCTATTGAAACACTATAATTAACTTTTACATTTTCSGTATAAACATTTTTATCAGCAGAATTGATAATTGCATTGTTATTACTAATATTTTCAACGTTAATTTTTGTGATATCTAGATTGTTATACATTTCTTTTAGTTTATTTTTAATTTGTTGTTTTGTTGGATTAGATAAATTTTCAGTTTTAAATTCACCTAAATTATTATTTGTAATAATTTTATTTAAATTAATATTAGATATAAAAGTAACGACTACTTCACCACTTAAAATATCTTTTCTTTTAAAATTTATTTTTGCATTTGTTGTTGTTATATCACTAACTTCAAAATCATTTATATTATTTTCTAAATTTCTATTTAATTCTTTTATTTTATTTTTAATTTGTTCTGAAGTTGGTTTATCAACACCATTAGTTATAATTGATCCTAATTCAAGATTTTGAAAAACTGATTTTACTGGCCGAGAATAATTAATATCTATTTCACCAGTATAAATACTTGTATCATTTGAAATAACTTTAGCGGTATATGTTGTAATACTTGTAACATTAATTTTTGTTGTGTCTAATTGTGGGTTTAATTCTAATAATCTAAACTTAATTTGTTCTTTATAACTATTACCTAATTTTGAAAAATCTATTTCTCCTAAATTAGAATTTATAATAATTTCGTTTATTGGTACAGATTTATCAACTTTAAAATAAAGTATTTTTTCGCCAGATAATCCATCTATAGTAATATTTACAGAATTAGTAGTAATATTTTTGACTTTAATTTGTTCAGCCGCTATGTGTGGATATTTATTAATTAATTTATCTTTGATTTGTTGTTCTGTTGGAATGTTAGCTCCATTAGTTTTAAAAATAGGACTTTGTGTTTGTCTTTTTACTCTTATACTTTGTTTTTTTTGATAAGGGCTGGCGGCAATTGTTGTTGGTAGTGCACTTCCACTAATTGCTAATACGCTTAATAAACTAAGTAATTTTTTCATTACGTGTTTTTTCTCCTTTTCTTATCTTGAAACTATTTATTGAAATTTTTTATCAAGATTTACCTTCAGTATATATATATATATATATATATATATATATATACAAGCAAAATTATGAATTATTTACAAAATTTTATCTTGAAAAATGACTATTATGACGCGTTTTAAAGGTTAAATTAGCAATAAAATATATTAAGTTTAAAAAGTTTATATAAAGTATTGTATTGCTAAAATAATAGTGTAAAATAGTTATAATGGTTTATCCTTTTAACAAAAAAGTAATTTACGGTTTATGCTTTCCGCCTTAAAAAGACTTATGCTGACTTGTTATTCGAACAAGAATAAAAAAAGAGAGGTTTATAAAATGGCACTTACAAAAGAACAATTAATTGAACAAGGTTTAAGTGAAGAAATAGCAGATAATATATTAAATGAATTTCATAATGAAACAAAACAAATTATTGAGGGTATTCAAAAGCGTAAAGATACTATTTCAAAAGAAGAGTATTTAAAAGTTGCTAATGAATTAGATGAATTAAAAGCATTTAAAGATGTTCCATCGACTAAAATTGAAGATATTAAAACTAATTTAAATAAAGTTAGTGGTAGTTCTTTAACTGAAAAAATGCAAACTTTAAAAGAATTAAAACCTGATTTGTTTGTTGAAGAACAACTATCAGTTTCACCAACTAATTTTATTAAAGATATGATTGAAAAATCGGTTGAAAATAAAAATGATGAAATTGAAAGTATTAAAGAAAAAGGAGCATATACTCCTGAGGAAATTAAAAAATTAACTGATTATACACTTAAAAACCTTAGATAATAAGGAGTGAATATTATGGCAACAATTAATTTGCCACAAGTACCTTTTACATTGCAAGGTAATACAACAGGTCAAAAAGCCTATGTTGATATGGTTAATGCTTTATTGCGTGGRAYT
>NZ_RXFZ02000043.1:0-6360 GCF_044714365.1 Spiroplasma sp. hy2 | reverse complement strand
AAAAWTTGAATTTTTTATAAATTTTGTTATCATTTAATTATAAGCGAAACTTAATTTGTTTCTAATTACTTAATTTTATTAAAAACCTAAGAATAATGAATACTACCACTTTTTAACAACCTTAATTACTTTAATATATGGCATTTTATTAGTCTTAGTGTCATATTTCTTCTGATACGTGTTGAACCGTCAAACAGAAGTTTTAGTTCCACATAAATGATGAAAAGCAACTAACTTTAGTTTCTTTATTACTGTTTTACTAATTCAAAATGGTTATACTTTAATTAAAGCAATGTTTGCAACAAAATTTGGTGTTGATTTAGACTTGATTGTTTCAATTATTATTCCAATTGGGACAATTACTGTTATTATTGCAGTCTTTATCAAAAATATGTTGTCAACAAAAGTTACTGGTGTTCGTAATGCTATTAAAACAATTGGAGCAAAAGTGAGTGCTTTTCGAATTTTCTATTATACTGAAAAAGAAAAAGCATTGGAAGACTATGCTTTTGTAACACAATTACCAACATTGGTGAAAAAACCATTATCAAATAATAGCATTACTCGTGAACAAGCTTATGAGTTAATGAAAACAATTGATGAGACAGTCGCTTTCTTCGATAAACATCTTTTGAAAGAAAAAGAAAAAAATTATATGTTATATTATTTATTTAATCAAATTACAGCTGTGGCTGAAATTGCAGAAATTAAAGCAAATATCTTAAAAGTTGAAGAAAAACAGAAAGCAAAAAATGATAAACATTCTAAAATAATAGCTTAGAATGTTTTTTCTTCGGATAATGGTTAACTTTCATTATATAATTAATACTAGGAAAACGGGGGAAGTATGGAACCAAAAACAGTTGTTACTTTAACAGTTAAAGCAAATGATGTTAATCAAACAATTTTTAATTTTATTAAAAAAATGTTTCAAACAACTCCGTTATCAGTTATTTATAAGTTATTTCGTAATAAAAAAATTAAAGTAAATAACAAAGTAATGAAAGAACGAAATTATAAACTTCAATTAGGAGACCAAATTATTATTTTTGATAAAAATTTAGTTGTAACAGAACGAAACCAGACAGCAACTTATAATAATGTTGCACCATTACCATTACAAGTTGTTTATGAAGATGATAACATTCTTGTTGTTGATAAACCACATGGAGTAGAAATGCACTCAAAGTTTCATACTTCATTAGATGCTATGGTGCAACATTATTTAATCCAAAAAGATGAATATCATCCGCAGGATGAACAGTCATTTGTCATTTCCCATGTTCATCGATTAGATAAATTAACACGAGGATTAGTGCTATATGCGAAAAATAAAATTACATTAGATTTGTTATTAGCTAAAATTAACCAAAAAGAATTTATTGAAAAGAAATATTTAGCAAAGTGTGAAGGAATTATTCAAGAAACTGATTTTACCCTTAGTGGTTATTTATATAAAGATGAAGATAAACAAAAAATGGTTTTTACTAAAACAGAGCAACCACATGCTAAAGTAGTTAAAACACATTTTAAAATTCAAGCTCAGATATCAAATGCAACGTGATTGGAAGCAACATTAATAACTGGCCGTAAGCATCAAATTCGGGCTTCATTAAGTTATTTACATCACCCCATTATTAATGATGTTAAATATGGAGCAAAACAAGAAACAAAGAAGTATATGATTGCTTTATATGCAACAACCTTAATCTTTCATCAATTGCCAGACCATTTAAGTTATTTAAATGAAAAGATTATTAAAATTCCAGAAAATATTATAAAATAAAAATATTAGGAACGAGGTGAAGTAATTGTCAACAAGAAGAGGAATTTTTAGTATTTTAATCGGGGCTTTTACTTCGTTAATTGGAACATGTTTTCAATTTACGCTAATGTATTTATTAATTCGTAGTTATGGTTCGCAGTTTAATGGGTTTGTAAAGAATAGCGTTGCAATTGTTGCTTTTTTAGGAACAGTGGAAGGTGGCTTAGGAGCCATTACTGTTATTTTTTTAGTAAAACCATTGTTACAAAAAGATTGAATTAAAGCAAATGAAATGGTTAATACAGCAAAGCATCAATATAAAATATCAGGGTACATTGGTATTATTTTATTAATTGCCATTGCTGTTGGGTATAGTGCTTATATTTATTTATTTGAAAAGAATTTTAGTATTTTACAAAATGATGAAACAATTAGTTATCCATTATGAAAAATGATTTTAATTGTATTTATTATTGGGTCAAAAAACTTAATTGCATTATTTTGAACGGCAGCATATGAAAACTTAATGCAAGCTGATCAAAATAATCATTTACGCCGTTTAATTTTAATTATTTGTGATTTAATCTCATATTCAATTGTTTTCTACTTAATTTCAATTGCAGTGGATCCTGTTTTTGTCTTTTTAATTTTCTTACTTTATTCTGTTATGAAAGGAAGTTTAGTTTATTTATTTATTAAGTTACATTATCCTTGAGTTTGTATTGCTCGCCAACGCGATAACATGCAACTAGTTAAATCAAGTAATATTGTTGTGTTTAAAAATATTGGCGAAACATTGTTAATTAATGGTGATGTTATTATTACGGCGCTATTATTAGGGTTACGAATATCATCAACCTTATCGCTATATATGACAATTACGGTTGGAGTTCGTAGTATTATGATGATTTTAATTAATTCCTTCCGTGAGTTTTTTGCCGCATGAACAGCAAAAAATGGTCGGGTTGATTGACAGAGTTATATGAAATTTGAAACATACGCTTTTATGATAGCTGGGTTCTTGTTTGTTAACCAGTTTATTTTATCACCATATTTTGTGACAACATTGTATGCGCCACAAATTATTGAACAAATTCGAACTAGTGATTCAACATTAAATCCATGAACATCACAGGAACGTGAAATTTTTAAAAGCATCTTTTATCAGCCAACCTTTTCCTTATTAGTTGCTTTAAGCTCTGTTTTTATTGTCTTAGCTGAACCTGCAAATGTTTTGGTATATGCTAAAGCAAATTATAAACAAACCGCAATTCCGACTTTCATTATTGGCTGTCTTAACATTGTCTTTTGTTTTTTTAGTGCTTTACTATGACGTTTTGGCTTTAATAATTTAGCAGCTGCATTATATAGTATTTTAATTATTACTTGCTTAATGAGTTTTTTGCGGTTTTTATATTTGTGATGTTATAATTGAATATTTTTAACTTATAATAGTAACTTTAAAGGTGTTTTTCGAAATTGAATGATTTTGTTAGTTCCAATGATTATTGCTATTTTAGTTAATTATTTATTTTTATCAAAAACACATAATCCTAATCAAATTTATAATATTGATTTACAGCCAGTTTGGGGATGACAAAAATTATTGAATTTCTTCTTTGGTTTAATCTTTGCTTCTTTGTTTGTTATTTTTGCTAATTCAATCTTTTGAGCACCCGGTTCTGTTCGTGGGATCTTCTTACGGTTACCACTTGTTTATAAAATTTGAACTAAACGCCAAGATAAAATGCGAATTCTACGTCGTAAAAAATATGAAGATGATTTTATTACCTTAACGGAACCAGAAATGCCATATCAAAAAATGTGAGAACGAGAAGAAACTTTACGTAAAAATACGAAAAAAATAGAGAAGGATGAACCTAATAAAGAAATTTATAAGTTAACAGGCTAAAAAATAAGTTATTACTAACTTATTTTTTAATATCACTTAAATAACCAGGATGGTATTTTTGACCATGAATAATTTTTGTAATATTATAAAGCGCATTAATAGCTTCACCAAATCCAGTTACCATATTATAATATTTTCCTTCATAATAAGCACTATTTCCAGCCGCAAAGATATGAGGATGACTTGTTTGCCCAGTTTGTGCAATAATAATTTTTCGTATTGGAGTTGTTGTTAAAGTTAATTGTTGCAACATTGTTGGTGCAACTTTTGCTCCATATTGAACAATAAAATAATCAGCTGTAATAGTTAATAGTTTATGTGTTGTTTCATGTTCTAATGTTAAAGCGGTAATTTTATTATCAATTGTCTCAACTGTTTTAACATGATAAGGTTTTAATTCGGTTACCTTATTTTGTTGTAATTTTTGGACATTGTTTTCTTTAGCTCGGTATAATGTTCGACGATGGATAATTGTAACATCTTTACTAATGTTATCTTCAATCAAATGATTTGCCCAATCAACAGCACTATCACCACCACCAAGAATAACAATTTTCTTGTTTGTTAAAAGAGTTGGATTTTTAACAGCGTATCATAAGTTTTCATATTCTTGGTGAGGGTCAAGATGTTCTAGACGAATGGGGCTAAAAACACCATTTCCACTTGTAATTAAAATTGTTTTAACTGTAAATGTTTGATTAGTTGTTAAAGTAATAGTAAAACCATCAGTTGTTGTAAGGATATTACTAATGTTAGTTTTACCAATGTATGTTATTTGCCCCGTATTTTTTTTTGCTTGGTTAATTAAATTCTCAATAAATGTTTTAGTTTTGATTTCGCCAAATCCGGGCATATCATATAATGGTTTTTCTGGATATAATTCTCATGGTTGTCCACCAGGACTATCATTTCCTTCAATTATATAGCCACTTAATCCTAACATGCCAGCACAACTCCAAGCATATAACCCAACCGGCCCAGCCCCAATAATTATAATATCTTTCATTTATTTATAACAACCTTTCTAATTTTCTGCACTTTAATTATTACATATTTTTCTAAAAGTCTAGCACAATAATTAATTCCTAGATATAATTAGTAAAAGAGAGTGGGATATTGATGAAAATAATTGTTAAAAATGAGATAGCAACAAAACTTTTAGCTGAAAAAATTGCTCCGTTTTTACATCCTAATTTATGCTTATTATTAGATGGACCGTTAGCCGCTGGGAAAACAACTTTTACAAAATATTTATTAAAAGCGTTAGGGGTAACTACGCCCGTTACTTCACCAACGTTTTTAATTATGCAACAGTATACGACAAATCAGCAAGTTATTATTAATCATATGGATTGCTATCGATTGTTAGGTTTAGAACAAGAAGAAGAGTGAGAAATGTATTTTGAACATTTTTCTGATAGTATTAATATTATTGAATGACCGGCGGGAATTAGTAACCAGTTAAGTTCAAAGTACGAGGTAATTAAAATTACCATTAAGATAATTAATGAGGACGAACGAATTTTTACGATTAAAACCAACAATAAACATTTACAAAGCGCATTAGGAAAAGAGGGATAAGATGTTAAATCTATTTATTGATACTAGTACTGATTTTTTAATTTTAATTTTAGAAAAAGAACAAAAAATCATTGGTCAAGTTCACCAAAACCATGCTCGTCATCATACTGAAGCAACATTACCAACAATTACCCAGTTATTAGGTCAGCATCAATTAAAATTAAAAGACATTAATAATTTTTATTTAACAGCTGGTCCAGGTAGTTATACTGGTGTTCGGATTCCAATGACAATTGTGAAAACAGTTAAAGTAATTAATCCGGCGATTAATGTTTATACAATTAATACATTACTTTATCAGGCGGGACTAGATAATGTTGTTTCAATGCTTGATGCGCGGAGTGGAAAACGGTATTTTGCGGTAATTAGTAATGGTGTAGAGGTGATTCCAAGGCAAGTTCTTGATTATGAAACTTGTATTGAAATTACAAAGCAATTTCCAGGTTATGAGTTTCGTTATGATTTACAAGAAATTGATTTTGTTCAAAATTATCTTGTTCTAAAAAAGCATTTTATATTAGTTGAAGATATTTTTGCTTTAGAGCCACAGTATTTAAAAAAGGATTGAAGTTAAATGGTTATTTTAAAACCAGTTAATAATAGTGATGCTTTATTATTATTTTTATTAGAACAAGAAAATTATCCACATAATTATTATAAATATCGTAATTTAATTCAAATGATTAATAACAAAAATTATCTTGTTTATAAATTAATTGTCAAAAATAATCTCTATGGTTATTTTATTTTAATGCATAGTGGGGATGATTTTGAATTAATACGTTTAACAGTTAAAAAGCGTCATCACCATCAAGGTTATGGTCAACAAATGTTAAAATATATTCTAACACATTTTTCATATCAACAAATTTTTTTAGAAGTAAATGAACATAATTTGGTTGCTCAACAATTATATTTAAAGCATGGGTTTAAGATTATTCGAACAATTGCTCAATATTATGGTGCAGAAAATGGATACTTAATGGTTTATCATCTTTAATTTTGTCGAAAACTCTTGATATTTATAAAATATACCTAAAATTAGGTATATTTTTAATATATGGAGGTAAATAATTAATGAAAAAAATAATTACAGAATAAR